>CAZNXP010000080.1:0-8031 GCA_964576955.1 uncultured Algimonas sp. | reverse complement strand
TCCTTGCCGCCCCGTTGCCCCGATTACACCTACGACTGACATAGTGTCTCCCTCAAAGATTTTTAGCTTGGGTTAAAAGTCCTGCCAATCCGCATAATTGATAGTGCATTAACCTATGTCTTCATGCAAAAGTGAGGGTATGCAAAATGATGATTTATATTCCGTAAGCCATGCTGTTCGCCGGCAAGCAAATGCACAGGGTGATGCTGCCGTATTTACCTTCGAAAATAAGCGGACGACCTTTTCGGAACTAGATAAGAAAAGCAATCAAACGGCCCGTGCTCTAATTGCCGCGGGGATAAAAAAGGGCGACCGAGTTGGCGTATTGAGTAAGAACTCACCCATTTATTTTGAGATTATTGCGGCGGCTGCCAAAATGGGAGCCGTTGTGAATTCGGTGAATTGGCGACTAGCCGCCGATGAAATCCGCTATGTTTTTGATGATAGTGGGTCGAAACTAATATTTGTTGGAATGGAATTTGTAGACATCATTGGTGAAGTATTGCCCACACTTAAGGTGCAAGCACCTGTATTTGATATTGAAGGCACGAGTGATAAATATCCACATTATGAGATGTGGCGGGATGAGCACTCAGACGCCCCATTGGACATAGAAACAAGTTCCGACGATCCAATTGTGCAGCTTTATACATCCGGCACCACAGGACGGCCTAAGGGGGCTGTTCTGTCTCATCGGTCTATTTTGGCTTTGCGCGGACAGGACCCAACTGATGTGATAGCCGATTGGCAAAAATGGGTGCCTGGTGAAACGGGACTACTAGCAATGCCATGTTTTCATGTCGGCGGGACGGTTTTTGGGCTCTCCATGATTCAAAGCGGCGCGCATGCTGTTGTGGTTAGGGAATATAACCCAAATACCGCACTCGATTTGATAGAGAATTTCGGGATATCGAAGATTTTTATGGTGCCTGCAGCCTTGCAAATTTTGCTCAATCATCCGCGAGTTGAGGAAGCTGATTTCTCAAAATTAGGATATATATATTACGGGGCTTCTCCTATTCCTTTGTCACTTATGCGCGAATCTATTCGCGTTTTCGGATGCGAATTTGTTCAAATGTATGGGATGACTGAAACGTCGGGCACTATTGTGGTTCTACCGCCCGAAGACCATGATCCCAATGGAAATCCAAAAATGCGATCAGTGGGCAAACCCTTGTGGGGCGTCGAGATTAAAATAATAGATAAGGATGGCGCGGATGTGCCGACCGGTGAGGTGGGTGAAATTGCAACGCGGTCGGTAAAAAATATGGTGGCCTATTACAATAAACCAGATGCGACTAACCAAACGGTTGATGCCGATGGGTGGCTTCGCACAGGGGATGCGGGATACCTCGATGAAGATGGCTATCTATATATTCATGACCGCGTGAAGGATATGATTATTTCAGGCGGAGAAAATATATATCCGGCGGAAGTAGAGAATGCGATTTATTCCCATGATGATGTGGCAGATGTCGCCGTTATAGGCGTGCCCAGTGAAAAATGGGGCGAAGCCGTCATGGCATATGTCGTCGTTAAAGACGGCCGTGAGCTCTCGGCTGAGGACGTTATCGAATATGCACGCTCAAAAATTGCACGTTATAAATGTCCAAAAACTGTCGAGTTTATTGAGGCTTTACCACGTAACGCGTCTGGCAAAATTTTACGAAAAGACCTCAGAGCGCCGCATTGGGTCGGCAAAGATAGACATGTCAATTAACCACTAACTCTAGTTTAGAGTGAGATGCAAAACGAATGGGCTTAGTTTTTTAGGAGTGCTAAAATGACGATGACGCCAGCGGAAGTTATGACCACCGTCTATGAGCATATGCGCAAGGGCGAATGGGATGAAGCCGAGGAGTATATTTCTGATGACTTCATCATTTATGAACCCCACAGCCTGCCGTATGGCGGTGAATGGAAGGGTAAGGATGTCTTTCGCCGTCTCTTTCCTGCTGTGATGGGCTCATTTGATGACCCCGCTCCTGCACCTGTTGAAATGACCGGCGGAAAGGAATGGGCGAATTACATCGTCAATCTAACGGTAACCTCTAAGAAGACAGGCATTCGTACGACTTACCGGGTTGTTGAATCTGCGCGTGTGATTGATGGCAAGATGACAGAAATGTATCTGCATTATTTCGATACCGCACAAATGGTTAAAGATTTTGAAGGTGACACATGAACGGTGAAATAAAAACTGTCGTTGTTTTAGGGCCATCATCAGATCAGGGCCTTCCGCTTATTCAAGCGCTTTATGATGGGGGACTGACGCCTATTGCAGCGCCCAGACGTCTCGATGCTATGACGGGGACCGTTTTCCCAGATATTGAAACAGTCCATGCAGATTTGATGGATGTTGAAACCCTAACGAAGGCCTTTATGGGCAGAGATGCTGCGGCTTTTTCCTTACGATTTACCTTTGATTTTGATGTTGCTGCTCAATTTGGCCGCAATATCGTAGAGGCCGCCAAAGCCGCTAACCTTAAAAAAGTTGTTTTTAATACAAGTTGCTTTGTAGCTGAAACCGATCTCGGCATTAGCGCTCATGATGGCCGCCGAGAGATTGAGCGGTCGATCGCAGCCTCGGGAGTGAATTATGTCTTTATTGAACCCGTTGTCTTCATGAATAATATCAGTGCGCCGTGGTGCAAACCCGGCATTTTGAATACGAAGACATTTACCTATCCAGCTTCTGAAACCTTAAAAATAAGTTGGATATGTCTTGAAGACGTCTCCCGTATTATGGTTGCCGCTCTAAAGTCCGACAGCGTTGATCGCCAGCACGTTCCAGTTGGCGGACCGGAAGCGCTGACAGGGTTTGAAATTGCAGAGGGTTTAACTGCAGCCGCGGGCTATCCTATAAGTTTTGACAGCATTACGCCCAGTGAGTTTGCCGCGAGTATGAGTGAGAAAGTGACAGGCTCTCGCGACGTTACTCCGGGTAGCGTTTATGAGGGCATGGCAAAATTTTATGCCTTCTATAATGATCAACCCGTATCGCCGCTGGTCGTTGACCCGAAGTCAATTACGGACAAGTTACCTGTAACACTGACTTCATTTAAGGATTGGTCAGCGCGGCAGGATTGGAGCCGTTAGCTTAAATAACGCTCATTGTAGAATTCGCTACGCCGCGGCTATTGAATTTAAAAGCTCTTGCATTATTCCATCAAGGAAATCGGCACTTTGTGATTCCAGCGCGGATAAGGCATCTAATTCAGCAGACTTTTCGGGATAGGCTTCTTTAAGCGTTTGCCAAGCGTTTGCACCCTGACGCTCAGCCTTTGATTGGATGTAGACTTGTTCAGCAGGTTTATAGGGTTCAAAGGCTGCGTAATAGGTGGCCTTGGCATCGGGAATAATGGTTGCGACTAAGTCTTGATGTTCTTGGCTGGCTGGAAACATGGCAGCAGCTCTATCTGCAATTTCATCTTCTGCTGCTGCGCATTTCATTAAACCTTCTTTGTGCTCGGGGATTTGTTTAGCCCAGTCTCTATACCGAGCTGCAGCCGTCCGTTCGAGCTCGGAAAGTAAATATGGGAAAGCTTCTGGCGGTACGGCACCCAGATAAGGGGCGAGTAATTCTCCAAATTGCGGGACGACAATTTCACTCATTTTTATCTCCTGTCCAGTGGCATGCCAATGACTTGGGCTATGTTCTTATGTACGTCGTGAAGGGCGAGTTCATTGGCCCCTAGCACAACATGGTGATTTTCCGGCGCAGTCTGTAAATTTGCGTAACCATTGGAGGCCACCAAATAATCTTCATCTTGGACAACTGTGGCTGTCGCATCATAATTTGTCTCGCACATTTCCCTATGCGCTTCATCATCAATCCCAAAGGGAGCATAGACGGCGAAGTGACATCGTGTTTTACCCACGCCGTCAGGGAATAATCTAAATATTTGGGTAAAGTAAGAATCCGCTGAAATAGCCCCGAAAAAGATAATAGTATTTGGGAATAGGTAGTGCACACCCCCATAATTTGTCTTGGGCCATTCACTTTCTTTCATATCGACCAATTCGCCGAGTTTCAGCGCGGGGAATGAGACACGGTGATGTTGATCAAAGGGGTCATAGACGCATTTATCATTGTAAAATACATGGGCGATTGTTGTCTTGTGAAGGGCGGCGAAATGATAGCTTTCGCCATATGTGTCGAGCGCGAATTTCCAGTTCGAGTCCGCCGTTAGAATGCCTTTTTTTACAGGTTCTGCACGGCCGAGTTCAATTTGTTCTAATTCCGGACCAAAGCTGCCTAAATGCGCCTTGGCATCAATTGGCGTGCCGTCGGGGTCTGCCTTGACGAAGATAAGTCCAATATATTCTTGGCATGGTACTTCAATGAGATTTCGTGCGCCGATTTCACAATCCTTGAATCCAGCTTTACCCGGTTGCCCGATGAGTTTTCCTTCACCTGTTTCAAATGTCCAGGCGTGGAAGGGACAGCTAATTTTTTTGCCTTGTCCAGCCCATGGCTCAGCGGCTTCTACTAACTTTGCGCCGCGGTGGGTGCACATATTTAAAAAAGCACGCGCTTGACCATCTTTCCCTCGCGTGACCAAAATCGAAGGCCCAGCGGCATCAAATAGGATCATATCTCCCGCGTTTGGAATATCGCCTGACAACCCCGCGACGAGGGGTTGCGCGGAAAATATATGTTTGCGTTCAGCCTCGTATCTCTCTTCCGATGTATAGATAGATTTATGTAAAGGCAGAGGGGCAGGGGCCATTTGCGTCCCAGATCTAATGACTTCGACCTGTTTGCGTAGCGTTTTACGTGCGTTTGCATCACGCACTACTTCCCAATCTATGCCGACTTTACCCATATTTTGACCTTGAACTTTGATGCTTAAAGTGAGTCTCTTTTAAACAGGTGACCCATAAATTTCATTATTCAATGTGATAGGGTGGGCCCGCCCTAATCATTTGCGCCTAGATATCCTAATTGACCCGCTTTGAAGATCGTTTGCGCCCGGTTCACGGAGTTGAGTTTCTCGCCAGCCCGATGAACATGATAGCGAACTGTTGCATGGCTGAGCGAAATAATCATTCCAACTTCTTTATCCGTCTTGCCAATGGCTGCCCAACGTAAACATTCAACTTCACGCCTCGAGAGTATGCAATCTGCAGGTATGCGGCGTTTCTTTCGCATGGCCATTACATATCCGCTGATGAAGCGGCGAACCAAGAGGCTCAGAAAGTTTGAATATTGTTCAAAAGGCAAGGAAAGATCGGTTATACCGCCGTCTTTGGACTGAAAACTATTTGCTGAGATTTGTCCAAAGGGCAGGTGTACAGGAATGACGATAGCCGCCTTCTGAAAGCTCTTGCTCTCAAAATAGGGTTTTAGGTCTAGGTTCTCTAAATATGGATTTTTCTGGCGGCTATAGAGGCCTTCGGCATTACACCAAAATGGCTCAGTTTCGTATCGGCAAGCTCTAATTAAAGGGGAGCTTAAGGCGAGACAATTTTCTTCCCACCATCTATCATTTTCACCGACCCAGCCAAAAACATCGGCATTTAATATAGTGCCATCCGTATCAACCATGGGGGCGCTGGACGATATATCTTCGCATAAAGCCGCTTTAAGATTATATTGATCTGCGATGGATTTAAGCGCGATAGCCGCGCGTTTAATATCACTTGAGGAATCAATGGTTACTTGTTCAAGCAACTCTGGTAAATCTTGGCGTCTTAGACCTTTTCTGGATATATCAACGCTTGCAGCCATATGTATGTTCTCGCATTTACCTATGATTTCAACAAGAGAAAATGCTTACAACCCCAATACACGTTTCGCGATGATGTTTTTTTGAACTTCATTGCTACCGCCATAAATCGTTGTGGCGCGACCGTTAAGGTATTTTGCCATCGCATTTTGCGCGGCATGCGAACCAACAGGTTCAGGGGCTTGGTTCCCGTAAAGGGGGCGTGCATAGGGAAGTTGTAGTCCGCCATACGCATACAGCTCACTTTCAACAATCTGAATGTCCTGTCTCAAATTAGAGGATATAAGTTTCGTGAGAGAACTTTCCGGACCGGGGTCTCGGCCTTGAGAAATTGAGGCAAGTATTCTGAGCTCTGTAAATTCTAAAGCCTCTGCAGAGAGCTGAAGCTCGGCTAATCGGTTTGTTAAATCTGTATTTCCTGACATCGCGCCGTTCACACCAGACGGTATGGTCTTTGCAATTTCTTGTAATTCCTTGATTTGGGAGAGGGCTTTGGGCCCGAAACAAGACCCCCCACGTTCATTTGTTAGTAGGAATTTAGCAATCTCCCAACCTTGACCTTCTTCGCCGATACGATTTTCCACGCCAGTTTCAGCATTGTCGAAAAAGACTTGATTGACCTCATGGTCGCCTGACATGGATAAAATAGGCGAAACTTCGACGCCCGGCTGATCCATCGGCACTAATAAAAATGTAATGCCTTCTTGTTTGCGTGCTGTCGTCTCAGTGCGCACGAGGCAGAAAATCCAATTCGCGAATTGCGCGTGGGTTGTCCAAATTTTTGAGCCGTTAATTGTATATTTTTTACCATCGCTGACAGCTTTCGTTGACAGAGAGGCTAGGTCAGATCCGCTGCCAGGTTCTGAATAGCCCTGACACCAAAAATCTTCGGCCGAGCGGATACGAGATAAAAATCGGTCTTTTTGCTCTTGTGTTCCATATTCACAAATAACAGGCCCAATTAGCCGCATACTTATTGGGGATGGAATAAAGGCTCCGCTTGCAGACAATTCTTTTTCAAAAAGATATCTCTGAGTTGGTGTCCAATTGGTGCCGCCATACTCTTCAGGCCAAGTATAGGCTATCCAACCCTTGTCATTTAAGGCCCTATGCCATTCTAATGCTAAGTCCGGTTCAACAAAAACACCGGGCGTTCTGGCAGCGCCAGTTTTAAGCTTGTCTGTAAATTTTTCTTTGATGAAGTCCCTGACTTCGTCGCGAAAAGCTAGATCAGCATCTGAAAATTCCATATTCATGATCTAATTTCCTTCCCGTATTGCCCAAAGCAGTCCGCGCCGCAATAGATCATAATATATTGGATAATCCCACGCACATTTTTCAGGATGAGGATTGAAATCTCTAATGCCGGGTAGATCATAATGTCCACGGCAGTGGCCAAGTGTATTATACACGATTTGCCCCGCATCTAAATCTCGGGTGTATAAAATGGGCACAGTCGTTTTAGGCCAATCCGAATCTGTGAATCCTACCGTTTCACCTTCAAATGTAGTTTGCATAAGTATGTCGATTTCAGCCGTTGTTTTGGACAGATATAGCTCATCTACAACTTCGAAATCTTCTAGCCCTCTGGTTAGCTCGTGGTCTTTATTCACCACCTCAACCATAAATTTGTCTATTGGTGGATGGGCTTTGAACTGAGTACCAAGAACTTTCATGACATCAGGGCGTTCATCTGGAGTAGAGACGCCCGCTTCGACAAAGCGCAAAATTGAATTCGTCCCATGTAGGGCAAGCCATTTTCCACCGTTTTTTAGCCAATCTTCAATAGCCTCCATTTCGGTTTCGGTTGGCATTAAGTCGCAGCAATAAGTGACGAGAAATCGGCAGTCATTTAGACGATCAATATTGGAGTAATCGCAAGCGACCGTCGTTCTGATTTGAGGATGTTCGGCGAGAAGCTTTAAAATTTCCAGCCGCGCGAAATCAATATCATGGTATTTTCCAGCCGCAACAAAGTGGGCGTCTATGCGTTTTGCCACAAGCTCTTCCCCCTTTAATCCCTTAAACCTCTAAGATGGCTATACCGGACATACCCGGAGCACCATAAACATGACTATATGCGGTTTTGGGTTTACTTGGGACCTGACGGGCTCCGCCGCGGCCTCTCAGCTGAACGGTGTTTTCGTAGATTTGCCTCAAACCCGTTGCACCTATCGGCTCACCGCAGGCGATACATCCGCCATCGGTATTAACAGGTAATTGTCCTGTTATCTCAGTGCGGCCCTCTGATAACCATTGCTCTTGTTCGCCGTCTTTACAAAATCCATTTTCTGACATG
>CAZNXP010000079.1:0-8063 GCA_964576955.1 uncultured Algimonas sp. | reverse complement strand
ACGCGCCCTACCGTTAGGGCCGGCCAAACCGCATTTAGGACACTCGAATCGTGCTTATTGCTATCACATTTTATCTTCTGGCTTTCACCGCCATCGCCGCTGGCTTTATGGTCGTGGCGGCGCGCAATCCTGTGCATTCGGTGATGTTCCTTATTTTGACATTCTTTGCTGCTGCGGGCTTGTTTATTCTCATGGGAGCCGAGTTTATCGCGCTTCTGCTGATTATGGTCTATGTTGGCGCGGTGGCGGTGCTGTTCCTCTTTGTCGTCATGATGCTTGATGTTGATTTTGTTGAGTTGAAGCAGGGCTTCCTTTCTTATCTCCCTGCGGGCCTCATTGTCGCCTTTATCATTTTGGCTGAAACCATCATGGTCAGCGCAGCTTATTTCTCTGGCGAATCTAAGACGGTTGTTCCGACAGATCCGGAGACGTCAAATCTGGAGCGCTTTGGCGATGTTCTTTACACGCAATATGCAGGGGCATTTGAAGCGGCGGGCCTTATTCTACTGGTCGCTATGATTGGCGCGATTGTTCTGACATTGCGCGAACGCAAGGGCGTTCGCACACAAAACGCCATGGATCAAATTGCGCGGACACGCGAAGACGGGGTCGAATTAGTCGACGTCGAACCCGGTCAAGGTTTGGGATAGGGGACTGATATGCTCATCGGATTACATCATTACCTTATCGTCGCAGCGATCCTGTTCACGATTGGCGTGTTCGGTATCTTCGTGAACCGGAAGAACGTCATCATTATCTTGATGTGCGTCGAATTGATTTTGCTTGCAGTGAATATAAATTTTGTCGCGTTCTCCACCCATATGGAACCGGTCGCGGGGGCTGACCCCATCGCGGGCCAGATTTTCGCACTCTTTATTTTGACGGTCGCGGCGGCTGAAGCTGCCGTAGGCCTCGCTATTCTCGTTGTTTACTTCCGCAATCGCGGCAACATCGCGGTCGAAGATATCGACCTGATGAAGGGTTAAGGTCGTGATTTATACAATCGTTTTTGCGCCCCTCATTGGCGCCATGATTGCGGGCCTTGCGGGAACGCGCTTCGGCTCGCAAATCTTAAATGCCACCGTGTCCAAAACCGTGACGACGGGACTTTTGTTCCTCTCCGCGATTTTATCGTGGATGGTGTTCATCAATATCGGATTTGGCGATGCGCCGGATAAGATTTACCCACTCCTCCGCTGGATGGATGTCGGGGATATGGACGCAAATTGGGCGTTCAAAGTCGACACATTGACAGCCGTTATGCTGGTTGTGGTGAATACCGTCTCTGCGCTCGTCCATCTTTATAGCTGGGGCTATATGGAAGATGACGAATATCAGCCGCGTTTCTTTGCTTATCTATCGCTCTTTACCTTCGCTATGTTGATGTTGGTAACGTCAGATAATTTCATCCAGCTGTTCTTCGGCTGGGAAGGCGTCGGGCTCGCGAGTTACCTGCTCATTGGCTATTATTATAAAAAACCATCGGCCAATGCCGCCGCGATTAAAGCCTTTGTGACCAACCGCGTCGGCGATGTCGGCCTTGCGCTTGGTATTATGACTATCTTTTTGATGTTCGGCTCTGTGAATTTTGATGTCGTCTTCTCTGCTATTGAAAGCGGCGTTGACACAACGCTTCCCTTCCTTGGAATGGAGTTCAACGCTGTCGAATTAATCGCATTCCTGCTCTTTATTGGAGCGATGGGGAAATCAGCGCAATTCGTCCTCCATGTCTGGCTTCCTGATGCGATGGAAGGTCCGACACCTGTGTCCGCGCTTATCCATGCCGCGACCATGGTGACGGCAGGGGTCTTCCTCGTTTGCCGCGCCTATCCTATCTATGAACTCGCGCCGAATACATCTGGTTTCATTACCGCAGTTGGCGCGATTACGGCGCTCTTCGCGGCCTCAGTGGCGCTCGTGCAAAATGATATTAAGCGCGTGATTGCTTATTCAACCTGTTCGCAGCTCGGCTATATGTTCTTCGCGGCAGGCGTTGGCGCTTATAATGCCGCCATGTTCCACCTCTTCACCCATGCGTTCTTTAAAGCGCTTCTCTTCTTATGTGCAGGCTCCGTCATTCATGCGCTGCATCATCAGCAAGATATGCGGGAGATGGGCGGTATCTGGAAGAAAGTCCCGTGGACTTACGGCGCTATGATTATCGGCACGCTGGCCATTACAGGTATCGGTATTCCAGGCAGCTACACTTGGGGCTTTGCTGGCTTCTTCTCTAAAGATGCGATTATCGAAGCCGCCTTTGATGCGCGCGGCGTCTCTAGCGCAGCTATCTTTGCCTTCTGGATTGGGATAATTGCGGCTCTGATGACGAGCTTCTATAGCTGGCGTCTTATCTTTATGACCTTTCACGGCGAGCATCGCGGTAAAAAGAAATATTTCGACGAGGCCCACGAGAGCCCGTGGAATATGCGCTTGCCGCTCGTTCTATTGTCAATCGGCGCGATCTTCGCAGGTGCGGTCTTCTATAAATATTTCATGAAAGATTATGGACAGTTCTGGCATGGCGCTTTGCCAGGTTATGCAGGCGGCGGCCATGCGGATATTTCGAACACGCTATATGCCGCAGCGGAAACAGCCGCGTCTGATGCGCATCATGGGGATGACCATGGCCCCGGTGGTCTGTTTGGTTTCTTATTTAAGAAAGTCCACGGCTATCCATATTGGGTACTCTTAATGCCGCTTCTCGCCTCTTTGTCTGGCTTGGTGGTTGCTTGGTTCATGTATGTGCGCGGCAGCGTCACAGACAAAATCAAGACCATTGAAGAGACGGGCGGAACGCCGCTTTATAATTTCTTGCTCAACAAATGGTATATTGACGAGCTCTATGATGCGACGGTCGTTCGCGCGACGCGCAAGCTCGGCGATCTTTTCTGGAAAATCGGTGATGTGCGCATCATTGACGGATTTGGCCCAGATGGTGTGGCCCGCTTCGCGACGGGCGCAGCCAAGCGTGTGTCCAAGCTACAGACTGGTTATCTTTATCACTATGCTTTCGTTATGTTGCTCGGTGTTGCCGTGCTGATACTCGTCGCATTCCGCGGAACGGCGGGGTAGGACTATGTTAGAAGATCTCCCAATTCTCAGTTTTATTACGTTCATCCCGCTTGTGGGTGCCTTAATGCTGGCTGTTTTTGCCTGGCTTGGCAAAGAAAGCGGCCGTGAACAATTAGAGCGTAATGCGCCTTGGGCGGCTTTGGTCGTTTCTGTTGCCGTTCTCATCCTTTCAATCCTGATGGTCTGGGATTTTGACAGCGCGGAAGCCGGGTTCCAATTCATGGAAGACACGCCTTGGCTTGGCGGCGGTATTGAATATCGCTTGGGCGTTGACGGTATTTCCGTGCTGTTTGTTTTGCTGACCGCGTTTTTAACGCCGTTCTGTATTCTGGCCTCCATGAAATCTGTGAAGAAACGGATGCTTGAATATATGATAGCGTTTCTGGTTTTAGAAACCTTGATGATTGGCGTCTTTGTCTCGCTTGATCTCATCTTATTCTATCTCTTCTTTGAAGCGGTTCTCATTCCGATGTTTATTATCATTGGGGTATGGGGCGGTAAGAACCGCGTTTATGCGTCCTATAAGTTCTTCCTTTATACGCTGCTGGGGTCAGTCCTCATGCTGGCCGCTATCCTCTGGATTTATTATTATAGCGGTGTGCAGCTCGGTGAGCGGACGACGGATATGCGGGTTCTCATTGAAGAATTGAAAATACCGGGCGGCGTGCAGACATGGCTCTGGCTCGCCTTCTTCTCTAGCTTCGCGGTGAAGATGCCAATGTGGCCTGTTCATACGTGGTTGCCTGACGCCCACGTTGAAGCGCCTACGGCAGGCTCTGTTATCCTCGCGGGTATTTTGTTGAAGCTCGGCGGTTATGGTTTCCTGCGCTTCTCGCTCCCGCTCTTTCCGCTGGCCTCGCTCAATCTAGCGCCTATCATTTTCTGGATGTCGATTATTGCGATTATTTACACTTCGCTCGTGGCTTACCGCCAAAATGATATGAAAAAGCTCATCGCTTATTCCTCGGTTGCGCATATGGGTTTTGTGACCATGGGTATTTTCACCTTTAATACGCAAGGTATTCAGGGCGGTATTTTCCAAATGCTCAGCCATGGTATTATCTCTGGTGCGCTCTTCTTCTGCGTCGGCGTAATATATGACCGTATGCACACGCGCGAGATTGCCTTTTATGGCGGCCTCGTCAGTAAGATGCCTGTTTACGCAGCCTTCTTCCTCCTCTTTACGATGGCGAATGTGGGCTTGCCGGGAACGTCTGGTTTTGTCGGCGAAATTTGGACCATGATCGGGGCCTATCAAGTTAATCCGTGGATAGCCTTTGGTGCGGCCTTTGGCATGATCCTCTCGGCTGTCTATGCGCTCTATCTCTACCGCGCCGTCGTCTTTGGCGAGATCGTCAATGAGAAGCTGGAAGGCATTTTAGACGTGACGAAGACGGAAGCCTTTATTCTCGGAACATTGGCATTTTTCACCATCCTGCTGGGTGTCTATCCTTCGCTCATTACAGATGTGACTTCGGCCTCTGTCGAAAAACTCATTACTGATTTCAACGCGGCACAAATCGCTGTCCCAGTCGTTGACGGAGCCCACTAATGTTCCAAACTCTTTCTACAATTCTGCCAGAGCTCTTTTTAGCTGTAACGGCGTCTTTGCTGCTCGGTTTTGGCTTATCCAAAACCAAAGACCGGTCCATCATCGTTCGAAATATCGCGGCAGTCCTTTTAGTTATTTTCGGATTGATGGGACTGGTACTCGACCGACCTGCGGGGACATCATTCAACGGACTTTTATATAATAATGATTTCAGTGATTTTCTGAAAGCGATTATCGGCTTCTCAGCGGCAGCGGCATTGCTCTTGTCCAAACATTATTTCCAGTCGGAAAAACTGGACCGATATGAGTTTTCGGTCCTAACCCTTTATTCTGTTCTCGGCATGTCCATTATGGTCTCCGCGAACAACCTGCTCTCCATGTATATTGGTATCGAGATGCAATCTCTTGCGCTTTATATCATGGCCGCCTTTAACCGTGACAGTTTGCGCGCCTCTGAATCGGGACTGAAATATTTCGTCCTCGGCGCTTTGTCATCTGGCCTTCTGCTTTATGGGGCGTCATTGATTTACGGTTTCACAGGGTCTCTCGACTTCGAAACCATCCGGGCTTCAATCAAACTGACAATTGAAGCGTCAGGTCCAACATCAGGTCCGATGATTGGCATTATTGCGGGCATGGTCTTCTTGCTCTGTGGTTTGGCCTTTAAGATTTCTGCCGCGCCATTCCACATGTGGACACCCGATGTTTATGAAGGCTCGCCAACACCTGTCACAGGTTTCTTCGCAGCGGCGCCAAAACTCGCCGCTATGGCGATTATTGCGCGGCTCACAATTATTCCTTTCGGCGAGATTGCGGGGCAGTGGCAGCAAGTGATTGTTGTCATGGCGGTGCTCTCAATGTTTGTCGGTGCGCTCGGCGCGATAGTTCAAACCAATATCAAACGCCTTATGGCCTATTCCTCTATTGCGAATATGGGATATGCGCTCGTGCCGATTGCGGCGGGGACCATCGCCGGCATTCAAGGCATGCTCATTTTCATGACGATTTATATTATCTCGGTCATCGGTGTTTTTGCGACAATTCTGCAAATGCGTTTGCGCAATGGCATGGTTGAGAAAATTAGCGACTTATCTGGCCTGTCCAAATCTAATCCCGGCATGGCGTTGAGCTTTACGATCTTCATGTTCTCCTTAATCGGTATTCCGCCGCTGCTTGGTTTCTTTGGCAAATGGTTTGCCTTTGCCCCTGCTTTCGAAGCGGGCCTCGCCTGGCTCGTTGTTATTGCCCTTGTGATGTCAGTGATTGGCGCATTCTATTATCTGCGCCTTGTGAAGGTAATGTGGTTTGATGAGCCGACGCGTGAGTTTGTTCGTGCACCGCGCATGGTTCGCGTCATTGCGATTGTCTCTGTCCTTTTGATTTTCCCTGTCCTGATTATCCCGGGAATTTCCGGCGGCGTGATTGGGTTTGCAGAAACAGCGGCTCAGGCGCTTTTTGCCCAATAAGCTGACGCGCACCAAAGGTGAAGTTCATTCAATATGACAGCCTTGGCAGCACAAATGCTGAAGCAGATCGTTTATTCACATCGGGCGAGGGCGCACCATTTTGGGTCCGCGCCGATGAGCAGACCGCAGGCCGCGGCCGCCGCGGCCGTGAGTGGGTCTCTCCGAAAGGCAATTTCTACGGCACAGCCTGCTACGCCTTTGACGGCTCATCAGGCGAAGCGGCCAAGATAAGTTTTGTCGCCGCCATTTCAGCGGCCAAGGCGCTTTCGGCCTATAGCTTGACCGGGAGTCCCAGCGTGAAATGGCCGAATGATATTTTACTGGACGGACGCAAAATCGCAGGCCTGTTGCTGGAGGCCAAACCCGGACGTATCTTAATTGGGATTGGCGTAAACCTCGTCTCTCATCCAGAGGGCGGTAATGTGCCTGCAACACATCTTCTCGAACATATGGACCCCGCAGCGCTCAATTCGGATGAGCCTGAATTTACAGGCCCAGAAGGGTTTCTGGCGATTTTAGCGGCGCGCTTTGATAGCGCCTTTCGTAAACATCTGGCTTACGGATTTTCTGCGACCCGCACGGATTGGACGGCTCTGTCCCAAGGCATACCGGGGCCTGTCACCGTGCGCTTGCCGCAGGAGAGTTTTACGGGCCGCGCTGAAAGTTTGCTTGAAAACGGGGCGTTGCGTGTTACCGCGCAGGATGGCAGGATACGGGACGTCCATGCGGGCGACGTCTTTTTTGGAAGCTGAACCATGTTACTTGCGATAGATAACGGCAATACGAATATCTTATTTGCTATCCATGATATGCAATCAGAGTGGTTGTTTGAATGGCGCATAGCCTCAGACTCCACACGGACAGCCGATGAATATGCTGTGTGGTTCCATCAGCTCCTGGGCATGGTTGAGCTGACCTTTGAAGATATTACCGCCTGCGTTATTTCATCCGTTGTTCCGCAGTCTATCTTCAACTTGCGTAATCTCTCCCGACGTCATCTAAATGTGGACCCGATTATTATCGGCGAAGAGGGCGTTGATGTCGGTATTGGCGTGCGCATTGATAATCCTAGCCAAGTTGGCGCAGACCGCCTTGTCACGACGCTAGGCGCGGTGCAGCGTTATGACGGGCCGCTGATTATCATCGATAGCGGAACCGCGACGACTTTCGATGTTGTCTCGGCGGATAGGCATTTTGAAGGCGGCATCATCGCGCCTGGTATCAATCTCTCTATGCGCGCCTTACACGAAGCCGCCGCGCAATTGCCGCGGATAGAGATCAAAAAACCCGACACTGTGATTGGTAAGGATACAGTTTCCGCGATGCAGTCAGGCGTGTTTTGGGGCTATATCGGCTTGATTGACGGCCTCGTTCGTCAAATCCAAAAAGAGGATGGCCGAGATTTTACCGTTATAGGCACAGGCGGCGTCGCCTCCCTTTTCGCGGGCGCGAGTGAAACAATACAGCACTATGACTCGCAACTGACGATTGATGGTCTATATGAGGTATGGCGGTTGAACCGCGACGCAGCTTAAGACAGCCGCACTCATCTGGATGCGATGCGAAACGGCCTCTCGCTCCACACAACAAAGTAAGACTATGACAAAACAAAAACGCGAAGACGAATTTGTCTTCCTCCCCCTCGGCGGGTCCGGGGAAATTGGCATGAACCTCAACCTGTTTGGGTTCGGACCTTCACATGACCGCAAATGGATTATCGTCGATATGGGCGTGACCTTTGGCGGCCCAGAGACACCGGGCATTGATATCATCATGCCCGATATAAATTTCATCGAGCAAAACCGTAGTAATATTCTCGGTATAATTCTCACCCATGCCCATGAAGATCACATGGGCGCACTGGCGCGGCTATGGGACCGCATTCGTTGTCCCGTTTGGGCAACGCCTTTCACCATGTATCTCGTCAAAGACCGTTTGGCTGAAGCTGGTATTTTAGAGGATGTGCCGCTGAA
>CAZNXP010000078.1:0-8170 GCA_964576955.1 uncultured Algimonas sp. | reverse complement strand
GTATCGGATTATTATTGTCATATGCGCTGAACTCAGCCGATGTTTATCTCATCGGCTATTTGATGGGTGAAGCCTCAGCGGGGGAATATAATGCGGGCTATAATCTCGCCAATCGCACGTTAGAAATCCTCTTTGTCTGGGTCTCAATGGCCGTCACACCCGTTGCTGTCACGGCTATGGAAAAAAGTGGAACAGAAGAGTCAAAGAAAATTTTGAAAAACTATGGCGCGACATTGCTTTGGATTGCGGTCCCCGCTGCAACAGGCATTGCCTTAGTCTCCACCGATGCAGGATTTATCCTCGGTGAAGGCGTACGCGATAATGCCGTGATGGTGATGCCGTGGATTGCCTTCGCGGGATTAATTAATGGCTGTATGATTTATTATGTGCACCGCGCCTTTATGCTGTCGGGACAGACACAAAAATTCGTCTGGGCGCTCATCTTACCAGTCATTTCCAATTTGGGATTAAACGTCCTACTTATTCCGCGCTATGGATTAATGGGCGCGGTTTGGGCGACGATTTTCAGCTATATGCTCGCCATTGTCATCGCGACGATTTTAGGACGGCGAGAATATCCCCTTCCTATTCCATTTAAAGCCGCTTTGGAAATTTCCTTATGTAGCGCGCTTATGGCTTTGGCCGTTATGAACCTACCTTTAGGGGATATGACGCCTGGTTTTATCACGCTGCTCATTAAAGGCACCGCCGGTATCCTCGTATATTTACTCGCATGCTGGATCATAAATGCAGCGGATTGCCGCACTTTCATTCGCGGTTTGAAAGCCCGCTTGGCTTCAAAACCCATTCCTGAGCCTGCAGAATGACAACGACAATTGACATAAGCGCCGCCTTTAAGAGCACATCACCGAAATTATCGGTCTTAGTGCCTTTTTATAAGGATGATGCGAGCACCTTGCTGCAAGACTTAGATGTGCAAATCATTGGTCAACCTATTGAGGTCTTATTTTATGATGACGGCACAGGCGACCCTGCCCTAACAGCACAAATGCGCGAGCACGTCGGGGCCGCTAAAGGCGCTGTCAAACTCATCACCAATAGCGCCAACCAAGGCCGCTCGGGCGCACGCAATGGTTTATTCGACGCCGCGCGCGCGGATTGGGTTCTCTTCTTGGACGCGGATATGCGTCCGTCGCGTGAGGATTTTTTAGGAAACTACCTTCGCCTTATCGAAACAGATGGCGCGGATGTTCTCTTTGGCGGTTTTGAAGTCGAGGACCATCAGGCAGACCGAGACCGAGACGTTCACAGAGCTCTGTCGGAAATTTCCGATTGCCTGACACTCGATGAGCGCCAAGCGGGCGGCCCGCAATATGTAGCCTCGTCTAATTTATGTGTGCGCAGGCAGGTCCTTGAAATCGAGCCTTTTGACTCTGGGTTTACAGGATGGGGCTGGGAAGACAGTGAATGGGCGGCGCGCGTGTCTAAGCGCTTTACCCTGCTTCACGTCGATAATCCCGCCGTTCATCTCGGCCTAGAAACAACGGCGACACTGCTAAAGCGTTTTGCAACATCTGGACCTAATTACCTGCGCTTCACAAAAGCTCATCCAGAGCTGGCAGAACGTCTGCCGCTTTATAATATCTCAAAATCTCTAGGCCGCCTGCCCGGGCAAAGCATAATGCGGCCCGTTTTGAAGCTCTTTGTCAAAACCCATATCCTGCCTATGCGGGCTCGGTTAACAGCGCTCAAACTCTGGCGCGCGTCCCATTATGCGGAGGCCTTATCATGAGTGGTCTTCTAAATAAGACCGCACGTATTGCGGCGCGCGGCATGTACAGGTCAGCCTTGCCTAAACTAAAGGAATCCATGGTTTCCTTTGCTTTTGATGACTGCCCTGCTTCGGCCATCACGACAGCTGTGCCTATGTTAGAGGCGGCGGGTTGGCGCGCAACAATCTATGTGGCCTGCGGCTTATGCGACACAACAAACCACCTTGGACGGCACATGAGCCAATCCGATATTGTGGAGATGCATCAGCGCGGACATGAAATTGCGGACCACACATTTTCTCACCTCAGTGCACATGTAACGCCCGTAGACGAATTCCTAAAGGATATTGAGAAAAACCAAGCCACCCTTAAGTCTCTGGGATTGCCCGCTAGTCGGCATTTCGCCTATCCTTTCGGGCATGTGAGCCCGGCTCTGAAACGCGCCCTTGGGCAGAAATTTGAAACCTTGCGCGGTGTCGTGAAGCCTGGGTTGATGGGCCAAGATGCCCACCTGCTTAACGCTGTGCGTATTTATTCTGGCTCAGATATCGACACCGCATTTCAGAAAATAAAATCAGCTAAAGCCGCCCCGCAATGGTTGCATCTTTATACCCATGACGTCCGCGAAAATCCGAGTGCTTTTGGATGTACCCCGGCTGAATTCGGAAGCATAATTGCTGCCGTAGAAGAGGCTGGCTTTCCGGTCATGACCGTCGATGCCGCCTTCCAAGCCCTACAGCAGGGTGGGTCATAATCATGACTTATGATGACACTTACCTCTCCATCATCATACCGACTTATAAGCGGCCCGACTCCCTCGCCCGTGCCTTAGCGAGTGTTGAAAAAGAAAAGGTGACAGGATTAAATATTGAAATCATCATTGCCGATAATGACCCGAAGGCGAGCGCTAAGTCTTTCATGGAGCAGAAAATTAAAGAGTCTTCGGCCAATATTATCTATATCCACGTCCCTGAACCTGGCGTCAGCAATGCGCGCAACAGCGCCTTAGACACGGCGCGCGGCCGTTATATTTTATTCTTAGATGATGATATGGAAGCCGCTCCGCCTTGGGCGCAATCCATGGTGGATGCAGCAGAAAAATTTGACGCGGCCTTAGTCTTTGGGCCT
The DNA here is from genome assembly GCA_964576955.1 of uncultured Algimonas sp. Classification (GTDB taxonomy): domain Bacteria; phylum Pseudomonadota; class Alphaproteobacteria; order Caulobacterales; family Maricaulaceae; genus Litorimonas. The sequence goes on along the minus strand of CAZNXP010000078.1, from coordinate 5,309 downwards.
GTCAATGCGGTCATGCCAGATCCGAATAACCAATTTTTCGAAAATATGCGTCCCCTATTCTCTCGTGATGATCAAGGTGAGGATGGATTAATCGAACGCGGAATTGGCACAGGAAATTGCTTTATTGATCGTAAAAAAGTGGCCCTACCAACGCCTGTCTTCAGTGTGGCATTAAATCAAACGGGCGGCGAAGATGATGTGCTGTTCCGAGAGTTAGAAAAGCAAAATATCAATATTGCTTGGACGCGGGCTGCTATAACGCTGGAACATGTGCCGGAAAGCCGCGCCACATTGAAATATGTTTGGCGCCGCAATTTTGCCTTCGGGCAAACGCCTACGAATGATGCAGCTGAAAAAGGTCTGGCTGGCTGGCCACATGTTATCTTTTGGATGGGTGTAGGGCTTGTTCAGATTGCTATTTATAGCTTGCGTTTCGCACTCTCTAAAATCCGGAATCGGCCTGAGTCTGTCTTCTATCTTGGCCGGCTTGGACAAGGTTTCGGAAAGGTCTTTTGGGCCGATAGGCTATCGCCAAAATTCTACGGTATTTAAACAGGTAAGTTTTGGAATTCCGTGCGGCGGGTTAGGAAATACGGCAGGCGCACTCTATCTCTCCAATAAGGTTTTTCAAAAGCAAATAACTTGGCCGATGTTGCGACAAACATAACCCAAGACAAATCATTTTGTTGCAAAATCGTCGATTCCGACATTGAAAAGGCAAAGAACATAACCGTCGACAGAATAACCCAATAGGTCTCTGTTCCGCCTTTACGCAATCGGTCAAAAGCGAGAATAACCGTGAAAATAAAAAATAGACCAAAAGCAACAACGCCAAGCGCGCCAACAGATAACCACGTATCAAGCCATCCATTATGCGCAGAGGGAATACCCCATTCTAGGTTCAAGCGCACATAGTAAGAGCTCCCAAGGGGATCGAGCCAATACACCCCGTAACCAAAACCGAGCCAGGGTTTTTGCTGAATAGAGGTAATCAACCCGCTCCAAATTTCTGTTCGCCCCGTCAGGGTCCGCTCTTTACCGATAAGGCCGAAGGTAAAATCTGGTGCAAGGATAAGCATACAGACAATGCCGCCGATAACCATCATCATGGCTAAGATGAGCGGGAAGCGCAGCACCACATAGCGGCGATAAATCCGCAGCGCGATAAAGCCTCCGATACCGATTAAAGAGATCAAGAGCGCCGTCTTTGAGGTGGACATCAAGACAAGCAAAAAGCACATGGCCGCGCCAGGTAACCAAAGAATCGCTCTATCCGGCCGCATCGCAAAAGCGCAGAGCATGATAATGACGCCCTTGGCCATCACGCCGCCCATATAGTTTTTCTCAACCCAAGCCCCTCGCCATGCCCCTTCATGTACTCTTTGATGTACGCCATATTCAGGCAGGAAGAGAGAAATTAAAATGGAAACGATTGCCATAAACCAGAAAACCAAGGCTAATCGCTGGACAAGCCCGCTCCAATCATAGCGGGCGGCCAAAACTAAGCCAAAGAGGGTCGTCAGCAAAAGCGCGATAGATCGCCTGAGCGAAATCGCAGGGTCAATTGACCAGAAAAAACTCATCCCTGCTATCAAAACACAGCCTATCAACAGTGGATTAAAGGTCACCAGCCGCAATAATTGCGGCAAACATCGCACCGCCAGTACAATGACCAGAAGATAAACCGGATACCATAAAGAGCGGGCCAGCGGGCTTTGATATTCTAGATTGTCAAAATCTGTCAAAAACAACGCAACAAGGGCCGTCGAAAACATGAAAATCATCAAAAAGTAGATTATGTTTTCTAGACCACGAAAAGCACTGAACAGCGCATGATTGCGCTGTTGAAGAGCTAATTGTGAATAAGTGGGTGCCGAGGGCATAATCCGTCCTATTGCGGCGGCGGTGCTATCGGACGGCCATACTCATCCGTCAGGATTTCATTAGGATGCGTTTCAAAGGCACCGGCTTGCGCGAGCCCAGAGGCGTAAGGGTTAGATGCAATATCTAGCGCAGCGCTCCCTTGAACATAAGTTGGTTGCGCGTCCCATGATGGCGCTTGATATGATCCCGTTATTGGCTGTCCATATTGATCATAGGCTGACGACGCGGCGTAAGGGTCTATTTGCGGCTCTGCCGCATAAGCTTGCGACCCATATGACTGGTCATCATAGCCAGAAGCGGCGGCGGCAGGATAGCTTGCCGCTGCAGGTTTCTCATATGGATTAGGCGCGGCTGGCTGACCTGGCTCAAAGGCGGGTACGGCTTCCGGAATTGGGTCATAATCAGTTTGCCCACCCGAGTGGAAATCATCCGAGCCTCGCCCGCGGCGCGGCGTGGTTGGTTCATATAGATTAGGATTGAGGAAGACTTTTGTCATGGCGATGAAAAACAGGATTAATCCCCAAACCACTGACGCTATCAACAACATAAGAAGCTGCATGTTGCGGCCCTTACTTGGGTATCTGGCATAAGAAATGACTGTTACATTTTCTGCCTGATCTGCAGCTTGCAGTGCATCGACAAGGGCTTCTTGTTCTTTTGCATTATATGAATTCAAACGCGATTCGAGTGTTTCGCGTTCCCGCAGAAGATTTTGATATTCGGGCGTTAGCGAGGTTAATCTCCGGATTTTACTATCCGCAGAATTCAATTGCTGCTGCAATGTAAATTCCCGCTCACGCAAGCTATCCGCCGACGCAGCGAGGGTATTACGCTGTTCTTCCAAGGTTTGATGTGTTGGATTTGGACCGACGCGGCGTCCGCCTCTGGCTTGTCCCTGATAAGAATTTTGCAAACTCACCAATTCATTGAGTTCGGTTTGCTTCTGACGGACCGGATCAGATGTCGGTAGATATTTGGCCATTAACTGACGCAATTCTAACTCAGCCTGCGCAATTCTCTGGGCTGAAATATCATCTCTAAAGAGATTGATCGTCTCAGCCGTGTTGCGAAGCTGATCTTCGACAATGGCCAAAGCGGCTTCAGTTTCAGAAATTGACGCCCGCGTCTCATTCAAAGAGGCCTTCAAAGCCTCAGTCCGCTCTTGCAGACCTTCTTGCTCAGACCCAAAATCGGAAATTTGGTTCTTTTTAAGGAAACTGGCAATCGCTCGCTCATTTGTATTTAGCTGACCTTCGGTCGCGGCCCGGCGTTCAGAAATGATTTCATCTTTACCTTCCTCAAAAACCCCCTTTCGAAAGTCAATATATTGGTCAATGAAGGCATTTGTCGTGTCGACCGCAACTTGAGGGTCGAGATGCTTAAAGGTGACATCAATAATAGATGACTTAGCCCGCGGCATTACAATATAAGAATCGCCGACCTCAGTTCTGAGCTCCATCAAAGCAATATCTTCTTCTTGCTGATCGTTCTTGGCTCTAGCGGCTTCGACCTTTTCCCAGGCATCAGGCGCGATGATTTGCGGTCCAATTTCTCCGATGACAATATCTATAAGGTCGCCATTCTTCATAATGGCGGCTTCGGTCAGCGTAATTGTATCAATCGTTTGGTTTAAACCCGTGGGCTGACCGGTTTGTCCGACGGGATCATACGCATAATCATCCCCGAATTGTACGAGAATACGTCCCTCACCCGAAAAACTGCGCTTTAAGTCTTTGGTTGCATATATCGCAAGGCCGAATCCGATGAGGAATAGGATAATGACCCAGGGTAATTGCCGAATAAAATATTTGAACATCTCCCCTAAGCGGATGTTGGGCATGCCATTGGCATAGTCGCCAATCGTCAAATCCCCCATCCGGGCTGATTGTGTGGCGCTTGCCGGTTGAAAATTGTTTCGACCATATTTGGCCATGCGCGAATCCTCCGCAACTGTTCGCGTTAACCATGTCCTCCTAAATTTTAATAATTCCTTATCCATTCTTGTTAACTAATGGAAAAAATCACTTTGCCCTGAAAAAAGGCCTTATTTAATGCTATTTGTCCGCAAAATCGCCATTTTGGCCACATCATGCGCTGTAATTGCCCTATCGACCTCGGCGGCAAATGCACAATCTCGATATGGTAATGCCCCTTTCATCGCCCCACAAATCGCACCTTACGGAGCTCCGGTTAACCGTTATAACAACCGAAACGCGATTAAACCCCCGAAAAAATACAAGAATTTCTTCCATAAATTGCGGGATCAAAAGCATATTGCTTATCAAGTTCCGCCGCCCCCTGGCATGTTTCAGCAATGGGTGGATTGGGAGCCTGAATATACGCTCGTGGCTGGAGATCAGCTCGATATTGTTGTGAGTTCCGCACCTGAGCTATCACGGACACTGACAGTTGGCCCAGATGGGCGCGTTGTCATGCCCTTTAGCCGGCCGATTATGGCAGCTGGACGGACATTTGGGCAGGTTCAGTACGAATTAATGGGCGAATTAGGTAAACAACTGCGCGACCCCACGATTGCTGTCACGCCGCGCGCCTATGCACCAGAGCAAATATATGTCGGCGGACAGGTTGGACAGCCCGGAACCTACACATTGCCCGGCAGAATCGGCGCTTTAGAAGGTATTTTGATGGCAGGCGGCATGCGCCCTACCGCGCGTTCACGTGAAGTGGCTATACTTCGCCGCGCGCCTAATGGCGGTATGATGATGCGCGCTGTAAATATTCGAGGCGGATTACTGAATATCCGCGAATATAATGATAATATTCAACTCCGCCGCGGCGACATCATCTTCGTGCCACAGTCTACAATTGGCGAAATCGGGACATTTATGCAGAACTTCCGCCGGACATTCCCAGTGGACTTCAACTTATCCTATCAATTCGGCGATAATAACGGCGGAACGACTGTCGTTTCGCCTTAGTTCCGAACTTTAGTCGTTTAGGCCGCAAATAAAGCGCGGTTTTCCGTCATCCAACTCCGCGCGGCACGTTGTGCCAGCGTAAGGTCGGTTGCGCTCATTTCATGCTTTAGCTCTTCGCGGTATGATTTCGCGGGTAAGCTACCCAATAACGCTGCCAAGCTGAACCATTTATGGGCTTCGACAAAGTCTGGTCCGCGATCTTCCATTTCTGTTGAATAGATCAATCCCAGACGGAACATATCTTCCGCACCTGCTGTTTTTTCAATTGCCTCTTCCGCTTCGCGGACCTCTAGTTCTGTAAAGGCCATGGCCTTACCTCCCTGCTTCACTCACCTTACCCTTCGGGCCAATCCCGGGGCTGCCTTGCACTGGATGCATGTGTGCATCTCTTCTCGGCATGAGGTAAATGTGGTCAGTCAAGATAAATATAAAGTTAAATAAAATCAGAGTTAATTTGGCTTTACTTGAGTTAAACTTAATAAATAC
>CAZNXP010000077.1:0-8255 GCA_964576955.1 uncultured Algimonas sp. | reverse complement strand
CAGGTAAGGTGGAGCTCGGCAATCGAGATTTCCACTGCTGGAAGCGAAAGGGTCACGGCAAGATGAATATGCGCGATGCGCAGAAAAACAGCTGTGATTCCTATTTTTATGAAGTGGCTCAAGTCATCGGCAATGAGGCGATCGCGAATGTCGCGCATAGGCTGGGTCTCGGGGAGAGCCATGATATTTCTATCGGCGGCGTCATTTCGGGTATTGTGCCGACAGATAGTTGGAAACGGGAAAGATTGGGATCGGGTTGGCGCACAGGTGATACTTTGAACGTCTCTATCGGGCAGGGCTTTTTGCTAGCGACGCCGCTGCAACTCGCGGTCATGACGGCCCGCCTTGCCAATAGTTTGGAGTCGATTGTGCCGCATTTGGTAATCGGTCAAACGCTCCCGCAATTTGAGCCCCTGGATTTTGACCCCGCACATTTGGCCTTTGTTCGTGATGCTATGTGGGCAGTCACATCTGAGCCTGGCGGAACCGCTTATCGACCGAACCCCTTTGGTACGGACTTGACCGTAGGCGGTATCGAAATGGCAGGGAAGACTGGTACAGCGCAAGTGCGCGGCATTAGTAAAGCAGAACGACTAAGAGGCATTCGGAAGAATGAAAGGTTGCCATGGAAATTACGCGATCATTCGATATTTGTTGGTTATGCGCCATATGATAAACCGCGCTTTGCGATTGGGACAATTGTAGAGCATGGGGGATCTGGTGCGAAGCGAGCTGCGAATATTAGCCGCGCGATACTCGGTGAAGCTTTGAAGCGCGACGGTTTAGGGGATGCAGCCAACCCTGAAACTGAGACTTTGGACTAATGTTTTCACGCGGCGGCCTCATTCGTGTCCCTTCCGCTTCACGCGGTGGAGGGTTGGGGGCAAAACTATATGATATATATTGGCTTTTACCCACCCTAGCAGGCGTTTTAGGCTTGGTCGGCGTCATAATGATTTTCGCGGCAACCGATGGGGTTTGGCGTCTCGGCGCTTTGCAACATTTTCTCCGAGTTGGGTTCGGGGGACTTGTCATGCTGGCGGTTGCTTTAGTCGATATTCGGATTTGGTACCGCTTGGCTTATCCAATCTATATTGTCAGTCTCGTGCTTTTGATTGGCGTTGAATTCATAGGCGTTGAAATTAACGGGTCGACCCGCTGGCTTGATCTCGGCGTCACGCGTTTACAGCCCTCTGAAATAATGAAGCCCGCGATAGTTCTGGCCTTAGCGAGATATTATCATGATTTACCCGCCGACAAGGTGAGCCATATCTTGGGTTTAATTGGAGCCCTGATTCTCTTGGCACTCCCTATGTCTCTTATTTTGCGCCAACCAGATTTAGGTACCGCCCTTCTTTTAGGCACAACAGGTATTGTCATCGTTTACCTCGCTGGGATTTCTTGGCGCGTAATTAGTTTAGCCGTCCTTTTTGCCGTAGTCGCAATCCCGCTATTCTATATTTATGGGTTAAAGCCCTATCAGCGAGCACGGGTGGACACATTTTTCGATCCGTCGCGGGACCCCACAGGGGCAAGCTATCATATCACCCAATCTAAAATTGCTTTGGGTAGCGGCGGCGCGACAGGCAAAGGCTTTATGCGCGGAACGCAGCGGCAAGGGGAATATGTTCCCGAAAATCGTACCGACTTTATTTTCACCGTCATTGGGGAAGAGTTTGGCTTGGTTGGCGGCTTACTAACCATGGGGCTCTATATGTCCGTCATTGGCGTCTGCATCTGGTTGTCCGTGCAATGTAAAGACATGTTCGCGAAGCTGCTCATTATGGGTTTAACGACCACATTCACGCTCTATATTTTCATCAATCTTGCCATGGTGATGGGACTTGCGCCCGTTGTGGGGGTCCCATTGCCTCTGATTTCTTATGGCGGCACGGTTATTTTAGCGGTGATGGGGGGCTTTGGTTTAATCCTCTCAGCTCATCTTCACCGCGGGGTCGAACTGCCTCGGTCTGGCTAAGCGCGTAAGGCCTAGCTGAGTCTTATCTTGGCGCTGGCTTGACCCCATAAACTGAAGCTTTATGCAAATACAAAAAAGAGAGCAAAAGCTCTCAACGTCTTAGGGTGATATATAATGGCAAGCATTCCTGTTGAGCGCGGTACGGCGCAATGGTCCTCGCGATTCGCATTTATCATGGCAGCTGTCGGGAGCTCTGTTGGCCTAGGTAATCTTTGGCGATTTTCCGCCGAGCTTGGTACGAATGGCGGGGCGGCCTTTCTCGTCATTTACCTCGCCTGTATCATTTTCGTTGGCATCCCGCTTTTGATGAGCGAATATATCATCGGACGCGCTGGTAATGCGGCCTCAGCTGTTGGATCAAATGATGATCTCGCCGTGCGTTCAGGTGTTTCCAAACTCTGGAGCAGCGGCGCTTGGTTCGGGATGAGTGCATCCTTTTTGATTGTCAGCTTTTATTGCGTCGTTGCAGCTTGGGTTTTGGCCTATATTCCAAAGTTTGTTTTCGGCGAATTTGCTGGAATGCCCGCAGGGGAGATTCAAGAACAATTTGGATTGTTGTTGGCCAATCCTACAACTCAAGTTTTACCTTGGTTCTTATTTTTTGGATTGCTTACGGCTTGGTTGGTGGCCCGCGGAGTCAATAAAGGGATTGAATTGGCAGCGCGTCTTTTGATGCCAATTTTCTTCCTTTTACTTCTCGGTCTCGCCGCTTATTCAATTCTTTCATCTATGGATAGCGGCGGGACGGCAGATGCTTTTGCTTTCATGTTTACGCCTGATTTTGACAAAATTAATGCACGTGTAGCGCAAAGCGCTCTCGGCCAGGCCTGTTTCTCAATCGGTATTGGCAATGCGATTATGATTACTTACGGCTCCTACCTGCCGCGTGATGTTTCCATTCCGAAATCTGCTGTCACTGTTTCTTTGGTTGATACGTGCGTCGCGATTATTGCCGGCTTAGCTATTTTCCCCGTCGTCTTCGCAAATGATCTCGACTTTGAAGCGGGCGCAGGGATTTTCTTCACGACATTACCGACTGCCATGTCTAATGCGCCGGGCGGGATGGTTGTTGGAGCGGCGTTCTTCTTCTTAGCTTTCTTTGCTGCGATTACATCATCAGTATCCTTGCTAGAACCGTCAGTTGCTTATCTGGCTGAGAAAACAGGGTGGAGCAAAAGGAAGGCGGCATGGGTCGCTGGCGGGGCTATAATGACCGTTGGTTTAGGGTCCCTTTATAGTGGAAAGTTCTTCGAATTTATTGATACAGGCCTCGCAGGTCCTATCCTTGCCCCGCTTTCTGGTCTTTTGATTGTTCTCTTCACCGGCTGGCGATTGGACAAAGCTATCTTAGCCGGTGAGTTTACGGCGAAGGATAAATGGTTGGGTGACTTCATTATGATCTTTGTTCGCTTTGTCGCGCCAATTTTCATGGGAATCATTCTATTCTTTGGCATAGTCGATCGTTGGATTGCGCCACTTTTCACAGGGTAATCAACCACATCGCAGTATTTGATGACCTAAAGCTGTAAGTGACCAAATGGTAACGTGTTCTTAGGGGATTATTCAGATTAAATTTATCCTCGTGTTGTATAAGGGGACACTTAGGCTAACATTGGTAGTTAGACTCAAGTGATTGGAATTTTTAAAATTTATGAAAAAACACTTTCATATAATTGCTTTAACAACAGCGGCTTTTATAGCCACGGGTTGTGCAACCGTTGATATTACGGATGTGGCGAGTCCTGCTTCGGCTAAGGTCGAGGCTCCCGCAGAGAAGAATATCGTTCTTAGGGCAGCCAGTAAGCTCTATGCGGCGTTCCGCTCAAAAGGCTTTGTCGCCAAAACATCCCGCAAGAAATTACAATCTGCAGCGTCTATCCTATTGAATGGTTTGGAAGAGCGAGAGCTCACCGCCGAAGCCAATTATGAGGCGCAAAACCTGCCGAGAGATGTCGTTGTGAATGATGTTACTTTTGCAACGGAACAGATACGCCGGACAGCAAATGCGGCCGAAGTCTATTTCGAATTATCCGAAGGAAACCGCAAGCTACGCGAAGAGCTTGCTGGATTAGAGCAAGCGCTCCTCTCATCGCGCGAAGCTTCCGCATCGTTTGAAAACGTCATCGGCAGCCATAATATTGAATTGCGCGTGATGAATTCAGAAATTGACCGTCTTAAAAATGTAACTGATAAATTCGGAAAGCGGGTTCGTGAGCAAGCCGCTGCTGATTTAGCTGCGCGGATAAACGAGACCTCTTAGCCCCAAAGCTTCGGACTTGGCGGGTAAATCATTGCCCCGTCATATTTCAACCCATTCTCAATATCTTCGGCGAGCAAAAGCGCGCCGTCCAAATCAATAATATCGCAAAGACTCTCTAGCGTCATCATGGGCGCCATAGCCAGTGAGCTACCCACCATACATCCTGCCATGACGGTAAAGCCCATCTCTTTGGCGCGCAGGCATAATGCATAGGCGGCGATAGGCCCGCCGCATTTATCCAATTTTACATTTATGGCACGATACCCAAGAGCCCAGAGACGCTCTAAATCATCAATGCTATGCAGGCCTTCATCCGCGCAGATGATAAGCTCTGTTGGAGGCAGTCCGTCCTTATGCGCTGCGGGCAGGGGCTGTTCAATTAGGGCAATGTTTAAACCAGATAGCGCCTCGAGAAAGTGAGGTAAGCTCTCGGTCTCTAACGCCTCATTGGCGTCAATAATGAGCTGTGCATCAGGTCTCGCGGCGGCGACGGTAAGCACTTGCTCTAATCCGCCCTCGCCAATTTTAATCTTCAGCCACGGGTATTCTGCGGCGGCTTTGGCAGCGGTGGTCATCGACTCAACGCTACCCCATGACAGGGTGAATGCGGTTTGCCGCGGCGTTGGCGGTTGGACACCCAAAATTCTGGCAGCGCTATGGCCCGTGCTTTTTGCTTGAAAGTCCAGCCACGCGGATTCAAGTGCGTTGCGCGCTGCGCTTTTGGTTTGAAGCTGGGACAGGGCGGATTCAATCTCGCCATTCATGACAATTTGCCGGACCTTTTCTAAGTCTGCGGTTACGCTCGCCACGGTTTGGCTATAGCGCGCATAGGGCCGGCATTCACCGCGCCCGTCAAAACGCCCGTTGCTAAGGGTGACTTGAACGACATCCACCGCTGACACACTCGTTCTGGAAATCCGAAAGGGGACGCGCGTCGGATAACGCTGTGTTTGGATATCAAAGCTGACGTTCATATTTTCGATTAAAATTTCTGTCTGACTAACCATGATTGGGGATTGACCCAGACAGTTTGGCTTTGCACTTAATGACCTATGTTGGCAAGCACCGCAGATTACGAACTAGAGATGCAGGGCGACACCCTCATTGTGCATCCGAGTGGCGATTGGGATATTGATCAGGCGGGTTTCCTTGATGGGCGATTAGCAAAAGAGGTTGCGTCTCTAACTTACCGCCATGTGGACTATGATATGGCCGCCGTGGAGAATTTAGATACGGCAGGCGCGTATCTTCTTGCGCGCGCTATTAGATATGGTGTGACGCCCGCCGAAAGCTGGGATGTCGTGTCAAAACAACCGGGTCACAAGACCCTTATGAATGCCGCGACCTCCGCCGTTTTGGGGCAAGAGCCTCATCAACGCCGCCAATGGTATGATACTTTTGCAAGGCTCGGAAAAGCCACAGTCCGGTTCTGTGATGAATTGGTCGAAACGCTGGCCTTCATTGGTCATTTCTTTGTGGTTCTCTTGAGAGTCCTTTTACAGCCACAAAAATTGCGCAAACGCGCCATTGTGAGCTTTGTTGAAAGGGTAGGTTTAGACGCGGCGCCTATCGTCATGGTGTTGTCATTCTTTATTGGGGCCGTCATCGCCTATATGGGCGCGAATCTCTTAGCGGCCTTTGGGGCCAGTATATTTATGGTCGATTTGGTAGGCTTTTCGGTTCTGCGAGAACTTGCCGTCATTATTACTGCCATATTGATTGCGGGCCGGTCTGACTCAGCCTTTACAGCGTCCATCGGGGCGATGCGAATGCGGCAAGAAATTGATGCGATGACTGTGATGGGGATGGATACTTATGAAGTGCTTGTCCTTCCGCGGGCGATTGCTTGCATCATCGCCATGCCTATCTTGTCATTTCTCGCAATGATGAGTGGTTTAGGCGGCGGGATGCTTGTGGCGTGGGGAACAGCTGATATTTCGCCCGTCCTCTTTTTGAACCGTTTAAACGACGCAGTTGGGGTAAGTAATCTCTGGGTTGGCTTAGTCAAAACCCCATTTTTCGGATTGATTATTGCGGTTATCGGATGTCGCCAAGGCTTAGCTGTAACAGGCAGTGTTGATAGCTTAGGGCAGCGCACAACCACCGCTGTGGTTCAGGCCATTTTTGCGGTTATTTTGGTAGATGCGATGTTCGCGATTTTGTTCTTCCAGTTGGGCGTTTAATGATGTCTCAACAAAATAAGATAGGGCCAAATGAGATAGATATGTCGGCGCCGCCAATGCGCGCTGTCTCGATTAAGACGCAGTTCGGACCAAATGTCATTCATGAGGATTTAGACTTCACCGTTAATCACGGCGAAATCGTCGGGCTAGTCGGGGGGTCCGGGACTGGTAAGTCGGTTTTGCTGAATACGATGTTGGGTCTTAAAGAGCCTGAAGGCGGCTATGTCGAATATTTTGGGCAGAACCGGAATGAACTCACGGCTGAAATGCGGGGCGACATCAATAAGGAAATGGGTGTTTTGTTTCAGGGCGGGGCGCTTTTTTCATCTATGACCGTCCGTGAAAATGTCATGCTGCCAATGCGGGAGACGACAAGCCTGTCTCCGAGGCTCATGCGAGAACTGGCAGATATGAAAATCCATATGGTCGGATTACCGCCAGAAAGCGCTGTTCTCTTTCCTGCTGATTTATCAGGAGGTATGAAAAAGCGCGCAGGATTGGCGCGGGCTTTGGCGCTAGATCCAAAAATGCTATTCCTCGATGAACCCACGGCTGGCCTAGACCCCGTCGGGGCCAACGCCTTTGATGAACTCATTCTTGGACTTCGCGAAGCGATGGGATTGACCGTTTTAATGGTGACGCATGATTTGGATAGCCTATATCTAATATGCGACAGGATTGCGGTTTTAGTTGATAAACACATTCCTATCGCCGATAGTTTGCAGGCTGTGAGTCAATATGATCATCCTTGGGTAAAAGAATATTTTGGTGGCCCGCGGTCGCGCGCTGCAATTGGCGCAGGTGAGGCTGCGGTAGCAAGGCAGAAGGGGTAAGCGTGGAAAATAAAGCCAATTACGCATTAATAGGTTTGTTTGTCATCACTGTTTTGACAGCGCTGCTCGGCTTTTTCATTTGGTTGACGGGGGCTTCATTTGATAAAGATTATGACATCTATGAAATTGCCTTTGACGGCGGGGTGCGCGGATTATCAAAAGGCTCCGAGGTTCGCTTCAATGGCCTTGGTGTTGGCGAGGTGACAAGTCTGGCCTATGACCGCGATGACCCCAACCTCGTTATTGCCGGAATTCAAGTGACGGAACGCACGCCCATTGATGTGAATTCAACGGCAAAACTCACGCCTTTGGGGGTGACGGGGCTAAACTATATTGAGGTCACGCCAGGTTTAGACCCATCAGCACCGCTAATGGTAGATATGCCTGGCCGCGGGACAAAGCGGATTATTGGTGAGGGGAGCTCTGTCGATGAAATTCTATCAGGCGGCGGCAATGTCGTTGTCGCAGCGCAAACGGCCCTCACGCGCGCCAATCAACTCTTGTCACCCGAGAATTTGGAAACCTTCAGTGCTATCTTAAAGAATGTTGAAAATATTACGGCGTCGGTTGATGTGTCTGAACTAGATGCGTCTAAGCTCAATGATATGATGGATAGTTTTACGGCGGCAGCCGATGCGATTGCCGAGACCGCAAGGTCTATTGAAGGGACATCCACTTCTATCGATTCTGTTGTTCAAGAAGACATTCGGAGAGTCTTAGCAAAAGCCGAAGGTACATTAGCTGCTGTCGACACAACCGTTTTGACCTTTGGAAATACAGCTGAAGGCGCAGATTTCCTCATCACAGATGCGCGTGACGCGATAAACCGTCTGTCAAATTCTGGTCTGACTGATTTAGAAGAAACTGTCGATTCAATCCGCCGGCTTGTCCAGACTTTAGGGAGAGTGGCGGATAGTTTAGAACAAAGCCCCGCGCAATTTATCACCGGGGCCGAACGTGAAGAAGTGGTGCTACCGCAATGATGTTTCGTCTTCTCTTAG
>CAZNXP010000076.1:0-8296 GCA_964576955.1 uncultured Algimonas sp. | reverse complement strand
AGCGCGAGGTGCCATCGGGCATGACGCCTTTGCCCTGCGTGGCGCGAATGGCGGTGCAGAGATTAGTTTTCCCGGACAGGCAAGATTTACACTCACGGCATTCGGGCGTGTAGAGTGGAATAACGTGGTCGCCCACCGCGACGGATTTTACGCCCTCACCAATCTCGCGCACAATGCCCGCACCCTCATGACCGAGGATACAGGGGAAGAGCCCCTCACTATCAAGACCGTCCAAGGTGTAAGCATCCGTATGGCAAATCCCCGTTGCCATAATTTCAACCAACACTTCACCCGCTTTTGGGCGCTGTAAATCCACCTCGACGATTTCGAGGGGTTGGTTCGGCGCAAAAGCAACGGCGGCGCGGGTTTTGATTGTATCGTTCATTTAGGCTTCCATTTCTGCAGGTCCGAGCTGTCTTAACCCAGCGAAAACCACTAACCCTGTAGTTTTGCAGCAAGCTCTGCAATCCGTTCTGCCGCATCATTGAGCGCCTTCGCGGCGTCTGTTTCGCTCTTCGCAGTAGCGCGCGTGGCCGCATCAAGGTCTTTACGAAGGCCCGCCGCGCGGGCATCAACACGTTTGTCGAGGTTTTCCATCGTATCCTCAACTTCATCCATCATCGTGATACCTGCCATGACAAGCAGGCGCAGATCTCCGATTTGGCCAAATTGATTGGCCATTTGTGTCACGCGGTCATCGAGCTTTTGCCCTAAGCGAACCAAGCGCTCCTCTTCGCCGTCTTCGCACCCCATGGCATATTTACGGCCATTTATATCTAAGCTGACTCTACCCATTTTATTTATGCTCCTGTGGATCGTTCGAGCGCGCCGCGCACAATCGTCATGACGCGGTCCAGCTCCGCCTCACTGTCCTGTGTTAGCTTCGAAAATTCAGCTTCCCGCGCCGCTAGCCTGTTCTTAGCCGTCTCGGCTTGCGAGGCCATCTCATCGAGCTGCCCCGCCAGTTTCACCCGGTCTTCCCTAAAGGCATCGCTATCTTTCGCGCCCGCCTCTAATGTCTCCATCCGAGACAGAAGCTGTGCAACGCCCGCTTCCAACGAATCAAGGGAAGTGGCAAGAGACGCCTTAGCAGATTTTATGTCAACGCTGTCAGTCATGCAATTAACCTAATATATTGATTATTGTCGTAGAATGGCCCGCAAAAGGAAAAAGGACAAGTGGATTATATTGACTTATCTGGCTTGCCTGCTCATTGGGTCTACGAATTTTAGACCCCCTGGGCGCAGAAAAATTGGACTAAAATGACGATTAAAATTGGAATAAATGGGTTTGGCCGTATTGGCCGCCTCGTTGCACGCGCTCTTAGCGAATATAAGATCAAAGATGTTGAGCTTGTCGCCATAAACTCACCAGGTGCCATTGAAACCTCTGCTCACCTGCTGCGCTATGATAGCGTACATGGCCGTTTTGGCCAAGAGGTAAAGGTTGGCGACGGATATATCAAATATAATGGGTCGCGCGTGGCGATGAGCCATCACCGGGACCCCGGCGCCGTAGATTGGGGCGGTATGGGCGTGGATATCGTTATGGAATGTACCGGCATTTTTCGTTCAAAAGAGGGGGTACAGCCCCATTTAAAGGCGGGCGCAAAAGCCGTATTGATTTCAGCGCCAGCTCAAGATGTCGATAAGACCATCGTTTACGGCGTCAATCATGCAAATCTCACCGCAGAAGACATTGTCGTCTCTTGCGCCTCTTGTACAACAAATTGTCTGGCCCCTGTTGCAAAAGTCCTGATGGATAGTGTCGGCATTCGCCGCGGCTTTATGACAACGGTTCATGCTTATACGCAAGACCAGCGGATTTTGGATAATTCTCACAAGGATTTATACCGCGCGCGGGCGGCGGGCCTCAATATGATTCCAACCTCGACAGGCGCGGCCAAAGCGGTCGGGCTTGTTATTCCTGAATTACAAGGCCGGCTCTCTGGCTCTGCCGTGCGGGTACCAACAGCGAATGTCTCTATGGTCGACCTCGCCTTTCAACCCGAGATGAAAACCTCAGCAAAAGAGGTGAACGCGGTCATGCAAGAAGCCGCCGCAGGCCCGATGAAGGACGTCATATTCTATTCCGATAGCCCGCTTGTCAGTTCAGATTTGAATCACGACCCCCATAGCGCAACTTTTGCAGCCCTCCTCACCAAAGATATGGACGGGGATCTCGTCAAAATTATCGCTTGGTATGATAATGAGTGGGGTTTTGCGAACCGTATGATTGATGTGGCGCGTGTCATGGGAACCAATATGGGCCGAGCAGCATGAGCTTTAGCCGATTAGAAACAGCGGATGTGCGCGGAAAAACAGCGCTCGTCCGTGTAGATTTCAATGTTCCGAGAGGCAAAGATGGGGGCATCACCGACGATACACGTATTCGCGCGGCCCTTCCCACAATAAGCTACCTGCAAGAACAGGGCGCAAAAATCGTCCTTCTCTCGCATTTTGGCCGTCCAAAAGGCCAGCCCAATCCAGAGATGTCGCTTCGCTTTATTGTACCAGCGCTAGAAGCCGCGATTGGGAAACCCGTGAGCTTCGTCGAAAAGCCGAGCGCAAATTCAATCGCAGAAATGGCCCAAGACGCCATTATCCTTGTTGAAAATACGCGATTTTCTAAAATGGAAACAGATGGCGATCCGAAAATGGCGCAATTCCTTGCCAGCCTTGGTGATATATTTGTTATGGACGCTTTTTCTGCCTCACACCGCAATCATGCCAGCAGCGCGGTTATTGGAAATTACCTGCCTGCTTATGCGGGTCTGGCGATGGAGCGCGAGCTCGATCATTTGGCGGCGGCCCTCGATCATCCCAAAACCCCTGTCATGGCCATAGTCGGCGGGGCAAAAGTCAGTACAAAAATCGACTTGTTAGAAAATCTCGTCTCACGCCTTGATACGCTTGTGATTGGCGGCGGCATGGCGAACACATTCTTATTCGCGCAAGGCCATGATGTTGGCGGCTCGCTCTGCGAAAAAGACCTCAAGGCGAAAGCATTGGATATTCTTGCGGCCGCCAAAAAAGCCAATTGCCGCATTATTTTGCCTGAGGATGTCGTCGCCGCCACGGATTTTAAAGCCCATGCCGATAGCCGGGTGTGCGGATTAGGCGATGTCGCGCCGCATGAAATGATTCTGGATGCAGGCCCTAAAACTGTCTCAACAATCTTAGACGCCATGGACGCCTCGCAAACTTTAATCTGGAACGGCCCACTTGGCGCGTTTGAATTACCGCCTTTTGATACATCGACCATCGAATGCGCCAAATATGCAGCTAAGTTCTGCCGCAAAGGCGGGCTCACGGCGGTTGCAGGCGGCGGAGATACGGTTGCGGCGCTCGCTCTAGCCGATGTCCTCGACGATTTCACCTTTATTTCTACCGCTGGCGGGGCCTTTCTCGAATGGATGGAAGGCAAAGCCCTGCCCGGCGTCGAAATTCTTAAACCTCACTCTAACGCTTAAATCGGAATGCATCATGGATATTGAAGCCTTAAATAAAATTGCTGTTAAAATGGTTGAACCCGGAACGGGTATTCTTGCCGCGGATGAGAGTACCGGCACAATCGGGAAACGTCTGGCCTCCATTGGCACTGAAAATAATGAAGATAACCGCCGCGATTGGCGCGAAATGCTGTTCAGAACGCAGCCTGCCATGAATGACTATATTAGCGGCGTTATTTTATTTGACGAAACCATCCGTCAATCCGCAAAAGACGGCACGTCTTTTGTCAAACTCATCCAAGACGCTGGCGCCATCCCGGGTATTAAAGTCGACAAAGGCATTACGCCGCTGGCGGGACGCCCCGGCGAAACCATCACGCAAGGCCTCGACGGATTGCGCGAACGCCTTGCAGAATATTATGAGCTGGGCGCACGCTTTGCCAAATGGCGCGCTGTGATCGAGATTTCTCACCCCGACCAATATGTCGGCCAAACCCCGACACGCGGCGGATTGAAAGCCAATAATCATGCCCTCGGCCGCTATGCCGCTCTCTGCCAAGAAGCGGGCATCGTGCCAATTGTAGAGCCAGAAATTCTCATGGGCGGGCATCATTCGGTCGAGCGCTGTCACGAAGTCACGGAAAAGACACTCAATTCCCTCTTCACTGAGCTTTATGAGCAGGGCGTCGCCCTCGAAGGCATTGTCTTGAAGCCTAATATGGTTGTCGCGGGTAAACTTTGCGCCGAGCAACCTTCGCGCCAAGAAATCGCCGAGCGGACGATTAAAGTTCTGAAAGACACGGTCCCTTCTGCGGTACCCGGCATTGCCTTCCTCTCTGGCGGGCAGGCCAATGAAGAAGCCACACGTAATCTGGATATGATGAATAAGATTGGCGGATTCCCTTGGAAATTGACCTATTCCTATGGCCGTGCCTTGCAACAATCTGCTCTCTTTGCTTGGAAGGGCGAGGCGGCAAATTATGATGCAGCACAGACAGCCTTTAACCACCGTGCGCGGATGAACGGTCTTGCTAGCCTGGGTGAGTGGAGCGCGGAAATCGACGACACTGTCGACGCATAGACGTTAAATTGTTTTCGCTTATACGTTGATTGAATAAAATTACCTCATAAGCACAGGATTCTCACCTTGATTTTGTCGTGAAGGGAGGCTTTATGCCTTCCCATAGGCTGACGGGGTATAAAATTAACCGTCGGTAGGTGAAGGACGGCATTTATGTGCGGGATTATCGGAATTGCGGGGCGCACCCAAGTTACTGACCGTTTGATTAGCGGGCTTAAACGCTTGGAATATCGCGGTTATGACAGCTCGGGTATTGCGGTATTAACAGGTGGTTCGTTGGGCCGACGCCGTGCAGAAGGCAAAATCCGCCATCTTGAAGCCAAAATTGCAGAGGAGACCTTAGACGGTCAAATTGGGATTGCGCATACACGTTGGGCCACACATGGCGCGCCGAATGAACATAACGCCCATCCTCACCGTTCAGGCCGCGTTGCCGTCGTACATAATGGCATCATTGAAAATTATCTGGAGCTGCGCGAAGAGCTAAACGGCACGCGCGAATTTTCCTCGGATACAGACACTGAAGTTGTCGCGCATTTAGTTGATATTGAACTCGCCAAAGGCTTATCCCCGAAGGACGCCTTTTCAGCCACGTTGAAACGCCTGAAAGGTGCCTATGCCTTTGGGCTCATCATCGATGATAATCCGGAAGAGATTTATTGCGCCCGCGCGGGCTCACCCCTCGCGATAGGGATTGGTCCAGACGGACAAGAACATTTTCTAGGCTCAGACGCTATGGCAATGGCGCAGCTAACAAGTCAGCTGATTTATCTCGAAGAAGGCGATTGGGCGATTTTACGCCCTGAGTCTTACGAAATTTTCGACGAGAATGACGCAGCGGTCTCCCGCGAAATTACCGTCATAAAAGGCGGCCCTGCCATTGCAGAAAAAGGAAAATATCCGCACTTCATGCTCAAGGAAATCTATGAGCAACCTGAAATTATTACGCGCACACTGACCCATTATTTAAATGCGGAACGGACTGCGCCCATTGAGGGCACAAGCCTTGCCCCCGCGTTAGATTTCACCAAATTTGACCGCGTCATTTTGATTGCTTGCGGGACAGCTTATTATGCTGGCGCTGTCGCGAAATATTGGTTTGAGCAAGTATCTGGCCTCGCCGTTGATATTGATGTCGCCTCTGAGTTTCGCTATCGCCGCCCGGTCTTAAGTGAGCGCTCGCTTTTCGTCGCGATTTCCCAATCCGGCGAAACCGCTGATACATTGGCGGCGCTTCGCTATTGTAAAGAAAACGGATTGACCACGGCGGCCCTTGTCAATGTCATGACATCGACCATGGCCAGAGAAGCCGATATTGCGATGCCTATCCTCGCTGGACCTGAGATTGGTGTGGCGTCGACAAAAGCCTTTACCGCGCAACTAACGGCCCTCGCCTCTCTAGCATTATCAGCAGCGCAAGCTCGCGGCACAATAAGCGGCGAGGACGTTACGCGTCTATCGGCAGAGCTTGTATCGGTCCCGCGCCTAATAACCGAAGCCTTAGAACTCGATACTATCATTGCCGAAATGTCAAAGACGCTCGCACCTGCTCGCTCCGCTTTCTATCTCGGCCGCGGCGCACAAGTTCCAATCGCCTTTGAAGGCGCGCTTAAAATCAAAGAAATCGCCTATATCCATGCTGAAGGCTATGCCGCAGGCGAGCTGAAACATGGCCCAATTGCGCTGATTGAAGAGGGCACGCCCGTTATTGTTCTCGCGCCAATGGATGAGCTCTATGAGAAGACCGTATCGAACTTGCAAGAAGTCGCCTCTCGCGGCGCACGGGTAACATTAGTCACGGATGCCGAAGGGGCCAAAACAGGGGCCGCAATGGCAGATGAGCTCATTGTCATTCCGACCTCTGACCCGTTCATTGCGCCTTTGCTCACAACAGTAGCCATGCAACTTCTCGCTTACCACACAGCCGTTGCTCTTGGCACGGATGTCGACCAGCCGCGAAATCTCGCGAAATCTGTTACGGTCGAATAATTAATTGCGCTTAAAGGGCGCGATGAGGCTCCATATGAGGCCTGACGGCGCATCTGTCTGATATTCGCGCAGGCCGAGCGTCAAATCCCCTTCAGGGGCATCTGTATAGGTTTTAAATATCTTATCCCACCAGATGACGGAAAATCCGTAATTCGTATTTGTCTCCCGCTCAATGACGGAGTGGTGGATACGGTGGAGCGCCGGCGTCACCATGACCAAGCGAAGGGGCCGTTCTATCCAGCGCGGCAGCCGTACATTGGCGTGATTAAACACGGCGCAGGCATTTAAAACAATTTCAAAAATTATGACGGCCAAAACAGGCGCGCCTAAGACAACAACAATCCCCATTTTATAGGCCATAGACATGATAATCTCGACGGGGTGAAAGCGCAGTCCTGAGCTTGCATCAAGGTCGCGGTCCGCATGATGGACTTTGTGTAGTCGCCAAAACATAGGGATGCGGTGAAAGGCAACATGTTGCCAATAGATCATCATATCTAAGACGATGACCGCCAAGAGCACTTTAATCCAGATTGGCAGTGTAACGACGTTCAAAAGCCCCCAACCCCGTGATTGGGCCCAGAACGCCGCGCCCACCGCAATCACGGGAAAGAGCAAACGAATGGCGAGCGTATCAATCACAACAAGGCCAAAATTCGTGCCCCATCGCCGTGTGCGTGTTTGCACGCGCTCCCGCGCAGGAAACAGCGCCTCAAGCGCGCTCATAGCGATCAAGACCCCGAGAAAAACCGACAATCGAATCTGCGTTTCAGTCATGAATAGATTGCTACCATAGCGCAGGCCCCATTAAAATGCGGCACGGCAATAGCTCGCGCTTAATTGAATAAAAGGCCCGCCAGCTTTTTCTTATGCCAGCGAATATTGCCAAATAGGCTGTCATGGAAAATGGCGCGGCGTCTATAAAGCTGCGCGTCGCAGTCATATGTAAAGCCAAAGCCGCCGTGAAATTGGATGGCGCGGTCCGCCGCAAATGACAAAGCCCGCCCCGCCCCGACGGCCGCCATGCGGGTTGCAATTTCGCCCTTGCCTTGATCTTCAAAATTATGCGCGGCGGCATAGAGAAGGCTGCGCCCTTTCTCATAGCCAACATAAGCGTCGACAATCGTGTGTTTTAAAGCCTGATAGGACCCAATAGGCTTCCCGAATTGCTTGCGGGTTTGCAAATAATCGACCGTATAAGCAATACAGCTTTGCGCGGCGCCAATCTGTTCGGCACTCCCCAAAAGATTGGCCGCCAAATCAATTCGCTGCAATGTCGCAGCTGTTTTCGCCTCATCCATGATAGCTGTACCTGGCAAAATTATGCCGTCTAAAGTCAGCGTATAACTGCGCTTCGTCTCATCAATCAGAGTTTCGCGGCGCATGGCGGCCTCAGGAATAAGGCTTGTCTCAAAGACGAATAAACGCACCGCGCCGTCCACAACGGCGCTCAACACCAGAAACTCCGCACTGTCGAGATTTTCAACAAGTATTTTGGTCCCCGATAATTTGTAGCCCTGCTTTCCCAAACTCGCCGTTGTAGCGATATCTGCTAAGTCAAAAGATCCATTTACTTCAGATAGCGCGAGAGACGCGCCGCCCTCTTCTATGATTTTCGGCAGGTAGTGTTTTTTCTGAGCTTCCGTCCCGCCTGCAAGGATAGCCTGAGCCGCAACAGTAATCGGAATGAAAGGCACCATCATTAAGCGGCGGCCTATCTGTTCCGCGATTGGGACAGCCTCAGCGAGCGATAAGCCCACACCCCCATAGTCTTC
>CAZNXP010000075.1:0-8343 GCA_964576955.1 uncultured Algimonas sp. | reverse complement strand
TCTTGGCGTATCGGAACAAAGCTACTATCGCTGGCGCCGTGAGTACGGCGGCTTGTAGCTGACCGCACTCACGACGGTCGTGCATTCCGCATGCTGACTGTCATTGATGAGTATACGCGTGAATGCCTTGCCATCCATGTGCAGCGCAGTCTCAAGCATGATGATGTGCTGGCTGTTCTGACCGACCTGTTCACTCGGCATGGCCCGCCAGAATATATCCGCTCAGATAATGGCTCTGAATTTACAGCCATTGCTTTCGCATTGGAAGCTGGCGCCTATAAAACCCATCCGACCTTACGCAACAATTGTCGCGTAAGGCGAATAGGTAGCTAGTAAATTATTGATGTTTTGCGCCCCGCAAACATCTTAATTTTCCTAGTAAATATCGACTAATCTATTGGGCGTGTGGAGTCCGTGACCGTTGTCACGTTCAATTCAAAATTTTTGAGGTGTCAGACCCGTTTAATGCGGATTTTAGGAAGATATATCTTCCCGTCCTAAGCGCGCCTTTGCATAGCGTTTATCGCCTTTGGCCTCCGTCAAAGCGCCTGCCTGACCTAAACCATAGGGCGGCATATTGATATAGACCGACTCGTGTTGCCCGGCAGCTATTAAATAGGTTTCGTGCCAAATGCCGACATCCCCGCTTGTGCCAATTTTTTGATTAAAGCTTTTCCAAGCGGGCAGATGATTATTGTCTTTGGCAAGCGCATAGGCATGAAGTTTTTCAAAGCTCTCCCAATATTGGACGAGAATTGTATTTCTAGGTCCGAAATGTGTTCTCGCATGTAACAGTCCGAGGGCGGAGTCTTTCCTCAATTCGGCCAGCATTTTCGGCATGGAAATGAATACAGGCATCCATTTCCAGAATTTCCACCACTTGTTGATTCGAAACCCAATGAGCAAGACGACAAAGTCGCCGTCTATTTCCGCTGTCATGTGTTTTTTGTATATGCCCGCCATGAAGGCCTCCAATAACGTTCCTGCATAGGCAATCTAACAACAAATAAAAAGCCCAGCACAATGGCCGGGCTTTTCTCATTTCATGGGGCTGTAAGCCTTATTTTGGATTACCATCCGCATCGATTTCGACCATCTTATAGCCGAGGGCTGCGACCTCATCATAGACTTTGGCTTTATCGCCAATGACGACCATAATCATATCATCCAAGCTCAGGTGTTGCTTGGCGAGCGCGTCAAAATCGGTCTTCGTCATTTTCGCGAGGATGGCAGCTTGCTCATCAACGTGATTAGGTTTTAATCCATAAGTTGCCATGCGCGAGAGGAAGCCGAGTTTCTGGCGCGGCGTTTCATAAGCACGCGCATCGGATTGACCGAGCGAGGATTGCGTAAAGGCAATCTCTTCTTCGGAAACCCCATTGGCGTAATAGCCTTCGATTTCATTCACAAATTCGACAATAGAGGCCGCTGTTGCATCGGCGCGAACGCCTGCGCCTGCGCGGTACCAACCGCCGTTTTCATTTCCGTTAAAGAAGGAGCGCGCGCCATAGGTATAGCCTTTATTCTCACGCAGGTTCAGATTTATACGGCTGTTGAACGCGCCCCCGAGCGGGTAGTTCATGACGTTAGATTTGTAGTAATCACCAGTCGCATCATAGGGCAGGGCGCGTTTGCCAATGCGGATTTCGCTTTGCGCAGCATTTGGTTTGTCGACGAAAAAGATAGTGCCACCCGCGAGTTCAGGGAAGGCTTTTGTATCGGCACCTGCGACATTTCCGCCTGTCCAGTCGGCAAGCGGCGCGAGCGCTTTTTTCATAGCGCCTTCGCCTAGATCACTCACGGCGATAACCGACGCAATCTTTGGGGAATAATGTTCTGCATAAAAGGCTTTGACATCGTCCAATGTGATATTTTCGACGGTTTCTTCCGTGCCTGTATTGGCATAGGCGGTTGGATTATCCGTGCCATACATCATTTTATTAAAGATGTTTGAAGCCGTTGGCGCGGCTTGTTTTTTATTGGCTTTGATACCTTGCAGCGTATTGGCTTTATCACGGTCAAAGTCAGTCTGATCAAATTTCGGCTTGAGCAATTTCTCCATTGCAATCGCCATGGTCGCATCTAAGTTTTTAGTCAGCGTCCGAATGTTCATTGTCGAGAATGTATCGCCGGCATTAAATGTAACGGATGAGCCGAGTTTCGCGAGCTCATTCGATAGCTCTTCTGCTGTGCGTTCAGTTGTACCTTCATTGAGTAAGCCTGCCGTCATGGCGGCTAAACCAAGCTTGTCCAAAGACTCATGGCTCTGCCCGGCTTTAATCCGCAGGTTGATGGTGGTTGTTGGCACTTCAGTATTGCGCGCGCCAAGGACTTCAATGCCGTCCCCAACAGAGAACTCATAAGTATTGGGCGCTTTGACCGCAGGATTATTAGCGCCCGCCGGTGGGATTTGTGAGCGGTCAAGACCTTCAGGGTCTGTGGGCCTCGTCCAACTAAAGTCTTTTGACTCGCCAGAAGTGTCCGGAATCGTGCGCTCATAACGCTCCCATGTATCGGCGGCCGCAATCATCTCCGGTTTTCCTTTTGGAACAATAGACATGATGACGGCGGGCTTGTTTTTGATGTATTTTTCATAAACGCGCATGACGTCAGCTTTGGTGACATTCTCATATCGTGCGATGTCATCGCCAATTCCATTCGGATTGTCGCGGTAGGTTTCATAGGCCGCGAGTTGGCTCATTTTACCTGACACGGATTCAAGACCGTAAATCAAACCGCTGACAATGGACGATTTCACACGCGTTAAATCATCGTCTTCTACGCCGCGGCCTTCAAATTCGACAAAGCTTTCACGGACAATGGTTTCAATTTCAGCCAGACCTTTTACGCGGCGCGGATTTGGCCGAACAAGGATGTTGAATGTACAGCTTATTTCTGCGCAGCGGTGGAAGTTGACGGCTGCAACGGCGAGGCCAGGCTTTTGCAGGTTCTTATATAAAAGAGAGGTTTGTCCGCCGCCTATGATGTTTTGTAAAACATCTAATGGCGCTTCGTCAGGATGGTTCGCATATACTGTTGGCCAGACCATATTTAATTCGGGCAATTGCACATTGTCTTCGAGAGAGATGTAACGGTCTTTATCCAGAACAGCGGGCTGTTTCTTTGGTTTTTCAACTTCTGGACCAGCAGGGATATTGCCGAAATAAGTATTGACCCATTCTAGCGTCTGCTGCTTGTCTAAATCTCCACCAATTGTGAGGGTCGCATTATTTGGACCATACCATTCGAGGAAGAACTTTTTGAGGTCTGTTAAATCGGCGCGATCTAGGTCTTCGAGATAGCCAATTGTAGACCAGCTATAAGGATGGCCTTCGGGATACATGGCTTCGCCAATACGTTCAAACCGCAGCCCGTAAGGTTGATTATCGACGCGCTGCCCGCGCTCATTTTTCACGGTTTCGCGCTGAACTTCGAATTTCTCTTGGGTGACGGCGTCAAGGAAGAAACCCATACGATCCGCTTCGAGCCAGAGCATTTTTTCGAGCTGATTAGACGGTACTGTCTCAAAATAATTTGTGCGGTCACCATTTGTTGTGCCGTTTAACGTTCCGCCGGACTCGCTGATGATTTTGAAATGTTCCTCATCAGCGACATTTTCGGAGCCTTGGAACATCATATGTTCAAAGAAATGCGCGAATCCAGACCGGCCCGGTTCTTCGCGGCCAGAGCCAACGTGATAGGTCACATCCACATGGACGAGGGGGTCAGATTTATCTTCATGCAGAACAACGGTTAGGCCATTATCGAGCTTATATTTCGTATAGGGAATGACGACTTGGTCGCCTTTTGCTGGGCCGACGCTCTCAACTTTTGTGATGCCCGCAGGCAGCGTGATAGACGCAGCTTTTTGCGCCACGGTGTCACCCGTTTTTTGGACTGTATTCTCAGCCGCTTTGCAGGCTGTTAAAGCTAATCCGATTGCGGCCGATACAAGTAAAGTCTTTAGCTGAAGTGTCATAATTTTCCCCGGGGCTTATTAAGGCGGACGTATTGATTTGTATTTAGAGCTCATGCTTAACAGATGAGGTAGAGGAATTCTATCCTTAAGGTAGCCAAGGACCGCGTGGTCTTTTGCCGAAAGACTTAGATTTCGGGGCAGTTTGTTCCATGGCTTCGTGCATTCGCGACCGAGGTGCGCTTTGCGTGCCAAGGCGGCCCCCGCCGAATTTGACAATGGCTTCAATACGTTTGTCGATTGGAGGGTGAGTCGCGAAGGCGCCTGCAAGTCCGACCTTAGGATTATGTAGCGCCATTTCCCGAATTTCTTCGGGCACATTGTGAAGTACAGCTCTGCCAGAAATTTTCTCTAACGCGCGTATCATAGCATCTGGATCTTTGGTGAGTTCGACGGCGCCTGCATCCGCCATATATTCACGCTTTCGGCTCAGGGTGAAGCGGATAAGAACGGCAAAGAAATATGTGACCGCAACAATGGCGAGGCCGAAAAAGATGAGGGCGCCCGCATTGCCGCCGCCGCTGCGTCGATGGTGGTCCGTGCGGCCAAGGTTCGTTCGGAAAATACCGCGCACAACGCTTTCGCCTAAGAAGGCGAAAATGCCGACGAAGATAATTGCGATGATAAGCATCCGAACATCCTTGTGGCGGATATGGGATAGCTCATGGGCGATGACGGCATTTAACTCTGCATCATCGAGATTATTCATTAGCCCGCGCGTTAGGGTGATTTGGTAATTCTTATCTCGAATGCCGGATGCAAAAGCATTCATTTGTTCTGTTTCAATGACATTCAAACGCGGCATTGTCATGCCGCGGCTGATGCAGAGATTTTCCAGCAAATTATAGGCACGCGGTTCTTCGGATTGGGTCAAGGCACGCGATTTGACCGAGGCGCTTATGATGCTTTGATGGGCAAAGAAGGCAATGCTGAACCAGCCTCCTGCGAGGCCAAGCGTGATAGGGGCTGCTGCGGGCATGGCCGCTATGGCGGAGCTTAACCCCGCCTCAACGCCTCCGCGGGAGGTGAACCCTTGAAAGGCAAGGATGAAGCCAAAAGCCATCAGTAACAGCAGCAATGGAAAGGCAATCAGCAACAAAGTACTGCGGAGATTATTATTCCATATATGCGTTCTGAGGCCGTAGGCTTTCAGCATAGCATTTGCCTTTTAGTCGAAACTGACTTCTGGCGGCGTTTGTAGGGCGATACGGCCTTCTGGCGCTTCGAAGAACTCACGCTCTTTAAATCCAAAGGGACCTGCAATCAGAACAGCCGGGAACTGCTCACGGCCGGTATTATATTCCTGAACAGCATTATTATAAAACCGTCGCGAGGCTGCGATCTTATTCTCAACATCTGAGAGTTGGTCTTGCAGTTGTAGGAAGTTCGTATTGGCCTTCAAATCTGGATAGGCTTCGGCGAGGGCGAAGAGTTTTCCAAGGGCCGCGCTTAACATACCTTCGGCTTGTGCTTGGCCTTTAACACTTGTCGCGCCCATTGCTGCGGCGCGGGCCTCAACCACTTCTTGGAAAGTACTCTTTTCGTGGCTCGCATAACCCTTAACCGTGTTGACGAGTTGCGGCACGAGGTCTTGGCGTTGTTTGAGCTGGACTTCGATATCGGACCAAGCTTGGTTCGTGGTCTGACGCAAGGCGACAAGCCGGTTGTAAATGCCGATAATAAAGACGGCGAGCACGACAATAATGCCGAGAATTATAAGTAATGCAGTCATGGCATCCCCTTTAGGTGTTTGGTTTGAATTAAAGCCTATTCCCTACGGAACGCAAGGGATTCTAGTGTGATTCTATCGCTGTAAGCCCTCAGGAATGGCCGTTGCGAGCCCGGGAAAGGCAATGACAAGGCCAATGATTGCAATTTGTATGGCGATAAAGGGCAAAACGCCTTTGTAAAGGGCGGTCGTTGTGACTTCCGGCGGGGCGACCCCGCGTAAGTAAAACAGGGCAAATCCAAAGGGCGGCGTCAGGAAACTGGTTTGTAAATTAAGCGCCATGACAATGCCCAGCCAAACAGGGTCCATGCCTGTTGCGAGGAGAGGCGGGGCGACCAATGGCACAACAACAAATGTGATCTCGATGAAGTCGAGGAAGAAGCCGAGGATAAACATAATCACCATGACGAGAATAAAGGCTCCCGTAGGGCCGCCCGGTGCATTATCGAGGAGGCGTGCGACCATCTCGTCGCCGCCAAAGCCGCGAAAGACGAGACTGAAAATCGTTGCGCCGATGAGGATAACAAAGACCATTGCCGTGATGTGTAGTGTTGAACGCGAGACATCAGATAAAGCCCCTGTACGCCCTAATCGCCATGTCGCAATCAAAGCGCCTGCGCCGCCAATAATCGCGAGAAGGGCCGCGCCTGTCATGGCCAGCGTTTCTATGCCTGACCAATCGGTTTGGGACACACGTAAATCAACCCCAGTTAAATCTAGGGCCACCAATCCCAATAAGCCTGCCGCAGAAAGAAAGGCAGCCTTTTTCGCGAAATGTCCGAATGCGCTTTTAGCTTCGATTTTATAGCAGGCTAATAATATCGCGCCTAAAGCTCCAAGCGCCGCCCCGCGTGTTGGGGTGGCGTAGCCTGAGAGGATTGAGCC
Source organism: uncultured Algimonas sp. (assembly GCA_964576955.1). Lineage (GTDB taxonomy): Bacteria > Pseudomonadota > Alphaproteobacteria > Caulobacterales > Maricaulaceae > Litorimonas. The sequence goes on along the minus strand of CAZNXP010000075.1, from coordinate 1,753 downwards.
TAAGACGGCAATGATAAGGAAAATAGGCGGCAACATGGATGTGAAGCTCCGCCATAGGAGAGACTTTGCATCTGCGCCTTCTGGCCAGTCTTGCGCGGGAGCATCGGCGGGTTTGAGAACGGCCACTGCGAAAATATAAAGTGCATAGGCGGCGACTAGAATAAATCCGGGAAGCAGAGCGCCTGCGAATAAATCGCCGACTGAGACAATCTTATCTGATTCCAGATTATAACTACGCTGCGCTTCTTGGAAGGCATTGGAAATCTGGTCCGCCAAGATGACGAGTACGATAGAGGGCGGAATGATTTGGCCCAAGGTCCCAGAGGCTGCGATACTGGCCGAGGCGAGGGAGGGCGCATAACCGCGATTGAGCATGGTCGGCAGAGACAATAGCCCCATCGTAACAACCGTCGCGCCGACAATTCCCGTACTGGCAGCCAGAAGCGCGCCGACGAAAATAACAGAAATCCCTAATCCGCCGCGCATAGGACCAAACAAAGTCCCCATATTCTCCAGCAAATCTTCGGCAATTCGGGATTTCTCCAGCATGACCCCCATAAAGACAAACAGCGGCACGGCGATGAGAATTTCTCGCGTTATCAGTGGATAAATCCGGCCCGGCATTGAGAGTAGGTAAGCGGGATCAAATGTCCCCGTTAAAACGCCAATGCCTGCAAAAAGCAGCGACGTACCTGCCAATGTAAAGGCGACATTATAGCCGGAGAGTAACGCGCCGCAGACGGAGAGAAACATAAGGGCCGCAAGGATTTCCGCGCCGCTCATGATCTCTCATCCTGTGATGTCTGGAAAAAAGGCGGGATGCCTTTGGGACGGGCTGGCCGTGTTTGCCCGTTTAGGGCCATAGCTGCGCGCGTCGCGATAGCGAGCCCCTGAATAACCATTGAAATAGCAAAAATCGGAATGAGTGTTTTTAAAATATAAACCCCGCGAATGCCGTCCGCTTCACTTGACCCTTCGCGAATGGCCCAAGCAAAGCCTACAAAGCTTTGCGCGTTCCACGTTAGAAGAATACAGGCGGGCACGAGGAGCAGGTAAAAGCCGATGAGGTCAACGCGGGCTTTACCGATATCCGTCATGCGGGAGAAGAAAATATCCACCCGCACATGCTGTCCTGCCAGCAGGGTTGCCGACGCGCCCAACATGATGATGAGGGCTTGGAAATATCTCGCTGACTCCTGCCATTTCGTCGTGGTCACGCCAAAAATAGAGAGCGCGAAAACGGAGGCGGCCACAGAGAGGACAAGCAAAGGTAAGAGCCATTTTGTGGCTTCGCCAAGTCGGTAGGTGAGGCTGTCAATCAGCGAGATGAGGGCTTCGCTAAAGCTCTTTATCTTGGTATTCCTACCCCAAATTAAATTGACAATGGGCCACACCAAAAAAGGTAGGAAGGCCCAGCCAATGGCTTGTAAAATCCCCCCAACCACGGCTTAGTTCCCGAGAGCCGCTTCGCGCGCCGCAATATATCGGCCCTCAGACATTTGCGTCCAATAGCGCATTTGATTGCGGGTCTTAAAATAGCTATCCGCAATACGCCGAGTCAGTGCATCACCATTTCCGAAATCATCAACCACTTGGTCCGCGATTTCGCCAACCCGTTTCAGAATTTCCGTGTTGAAATATTGAGGCTCAATTCCATATTTGGTTTTTAATTCATCGAGGGCTTGCCCGTTTTTGAATGTATATTCGCCGATGGATGAATCATTTGCAGATTTGCAAGAGAAACGAATCATAT
>CAZNXP010000074.1:0-8367 GCA_964576955.1 uncultured Algimonas sp. | reverse complement strand
GGCTGCTATAGCTGGGGCGTGATTTGACGCGGGGCGGGTCGACATAAACGGCTTTTCGCAAAAGCGATTGTAGGCGGAGAATGGCGTCATCCAAATTACGCGCTTGGCTGCGGTGGGTTTGCGCTTTGATGATGACGATAAAATCATCCGTTATTCGATTGTCTCGAAAGCGCGCAATGCGCTGGCGATAAGTTTCATTGATATGAAAGACATTTAAATCACAACGGAGCTGTACCGCGGAATTTGTTTTATTGACCGATTGGCCGCCCGGACCAGAGGCCCGAATAGCCGATGTGTGTACCGCATGCGGCGGAACCGAAAAACGCTTATCAATATAGAGCGGCTTATCCACTGACCGCCGCTTTAATGGCGTCGAGCGCCGCCTCCGCATTCTCTGGCTGAGAGCCGCCGGCCTGCGCCATGCCGGGTTTACCCCCGCCGCGCCCGCCAACTTCTGCCGCGCCTTTATTGACCAAATCAGAGGCTGAATGGGTGGCTTGTACATCGTCAGAAACGGCCACTGCCACAGCCACTTTGCCTCCATCACGTGCAACAAAGGCAACAATACCAGAGCCAAGCTGCGCGATTTGCTCATTTAACATGGAGCGTAAATCTTTGCCCGACACACCATCAAGAACGCGGCCTAAGAAATTGATACCATTGATATCTTCCGGACCAGAGGCTGTGCCTCCCCCGCCGCCAAGCGCGAGTTGCTTCTTGGCTTCAGATAATTCTTTCTCAAGTTGCTTGCGTTCCGCTAAGAGCGCCTCAATCCGAGACGGCACATCTTCGGGCTTTGTTTTGAACAAATCCGCAGCGCGGCGCGTGAGCCCCGCTTGGGTTTCTAAATATTGACGGGCGGCTTCGCCTGTCACGCCTTCAACGCGGCGTATCCCAGCCGCGACTGCGCCTTCGCTCGTGACTTTAAACAAAGCAATATCGCCTGTGCGTTCTACATGAGTGCCGCCGCAAAGCTCGACCGAATAGGCGTTCGGACTCTCATCCAACGGATCGCCGAGAGAGAGCACGCGCACCTCATCGCCGTATTTTTCACCGAAGAGCGCCACCGCCCCCGCTTTAATCGCCTCATTTGGGTTCATGAGTTTTGTTTCAGCCGCTTTATTTTGCAGGATGACGGCGTTCACCTCATCCTCGACCTTGGCGAGTTCTTCGCGCGTTATGGCTGCGCCGTGACTAATGTCAAAACGGATACGCTCGCCGTCGACCATCTGGCCTTTTTGCGCGACATGATCGCCCAAGACGCGGCGCAGGGCTTCGTGAAGCAAATGGGTCGCCGAGTGATTGCGTTTCGTTTTCTCACGATTTTCGGCATCGACAGAGAGATGCGCGGCATCACCCGTTTTAACCGTGCCGGAGAGCGTGCCAATATGGGCATGTAAATCCCCTGCGCGTTTTTGAACGTCAGTAATGGTAATCCGCGCGCCATTGTCAAAAGTGGCGACACCCTTATCACCCGCCTGCCCGCCGCTTTCGGCATAGAATGGCGTTTCCTTAGTGATGAAAATAATTTCGCCATCCGTGGCCTCATCTACGGCAGCCTCATTTTGCACCAAGGCTACGACATTTTGCGCCGCGTTTAAATCATCATACCCCGTAAACGCCGTGCCGCCAGAGGCTTCTAGAAGCTCCTTGAACAAATCATCCGCGCCCGCATTGGCGAATTTCCCGCCATCGGCTTTGGATTGCGCCTTTTGTTCTTCCATGGCGACATCAAAGCCGTCCGTGTCGACTTCAATCCCTTTGGCGCGTAAGGCATCTTGAGTGAGGTCCAGCGGGAAGCCGTAAGTATCATAGAGGGTAAAAGCCGTGCGGCCATCGAGCTTATCGCCCTCGCCCATGCCTTTGACAGCATCTTCAAGCAGCGCTGTGCCGCGGCCAAGCGTGCGGCGGAAACGGACTTCCTCTTGTTCAAAAACACTTTCAATATTGGCTTGCGCACGGCCAAGTTCTGAATAGGCCGCGCCCATTTCATCAACTAAAGTCGGCACGAGGCGGTGCATGAGCGGATCTTTCGCCCCGAGTAGGTGCGCATGACGCATGGCGCGGCGCATGATGCGGCGCAGCACATAACCCCGCCCTTCATTGGACGGCGAGACGCCATCCGCCATAAGGAAGGAACAGCTGCGTAAGTGGTCGGCAATGACGCGGTGGCTAAATTTCGCTTCACCTTCAGGCTTCACGCCCGTCAGCTCTACGGAGGCCCCAATGAGCGTTTGGAACAAATCCGTGTCGTAATTATCGTGTTTGCCCTGCAAGATCGCGGCGGTGCGCTCTAGCCCCATCCCCGTATCAATTGAGGGTTTAGGAAGGTCAATCTGCGTCCCGTCAGCGCGGCGCTCATATTGCATGAAAACGAGGTTCCAGATTTCAATGAACCTATCGCCGTCCTCATCGGGGGAGCCAGGCGGGCCGCCCGGAATATCGGAACCGTGATCATAGAATATTTCAGAGCAAGGCCCGCAAGGTCCCGTATCCCCCATGGCCCAGAAATTATCATTCGTCGCAATTCGAATAATGCGCTCGTCGGGCAGGCCTGCGATCTTTTTCCACAAATCAAACGCAACATCATCCGTATGATAGACCGTCACGAGAAGCTTATCCTTGGGCAGTCCGAAATCTTTAGTCACCAATTTCCAAGCGTGCTCAATCGCTTCGGCTTTAAAGTAATCGCCGAAACTGAAATTTCCGAGCATTTCAAAAAATGTGTGATGGCGCGCCGTATAACCGACATTATCGAGGTCATTATGCTTGCCGCCTGCCCGCACGCATTTCTGCGAGGTCGTCGCGCGGGGATAATCAGGAGACAGTGCGCCTGTGAACCAATCTTTAAACGGCACCATACCCGCATTCACGAAGAGGAGCGTCGGATCATTATCTGGCACAAGCGGCGCGCTTGGCGCGATGGTGTGGCCAGTATTTCCGAAGAAATTTAAGAACTGTGAGCGGATATCAGCAAGAGAGGTCATAAGGGCCATTCATAATATAGACCTCCCATATAGAAAGAGCGCCTGGCAGTGCCAAGCGCTCTTTTGATTAGAATTTTTCGTCCTTTGTGGCGGGAACCATAAAGCTGCGGGGGGAGTCGGGGGAGAAACGGATGAAATAGCTGTTTATCTCAGGGACAACTCTCTCAAATTTCTAATCTTTATTTCCTTTCGGGCTAAGCCCCGAGGCTTAAGACTGGTGCTTCGCCCTCATCTTCGACCTGCTCACCTTTTGGCATGAGAAGCTCTTCCTCGATGAGACCTTCATTCATCCGGATTTTGCGTTCAATCTCATCTGCCATCTCTGGATTTTCTAGAAGAAACTTCCGCACATTTTCACGGCCCTGCCCAATGCGCTCATCGCCATATGAATACCAAGAGCCAGATTTCTCAACAACTTCGGCCTTGACGCCAAGATCAATAATCTCGCCTGTTTTCGAAATACCCTCACCATACATGATATCAAATTCAACCTGACGGAAAGGCGGCGCCACTTTATTTTTGACGACCTTCACGCGGGTCTGGTTGCCGATAACTTCATCCCGATATTTGATTGCGCCAATCCGGCGAATATCAAGACGGACAGAGGAATAGAATTTCAGCGCATTCCCGCCTGTTGTCGTCTCTGGCGAGCCATACATGACCCCAATCTTCATGCGAATTTGGTTGATGAAAATCACCATACAGCCAGATTTAGAGATAGACCCTGTGAGCTTGCGCAGAGCTTGGCTCATCAAACGCGCTTGAAGACCCGGCAAACTATCGCCCATATCACCTTCTAATTCAGCGCGCGGCGTAAGGGCCGCAACAGAATCGACGACAAGAATATCAACCGCGCCAGACCGCACCAATGTGTCGGCAATTTCGAGAGCTTGCTCGCCCGTATCTGGCTGCGCAATCAACAGCTCATTGACATCCACGCCCAGCTTGGCCGCATAAACGGGATCAAGCGCATGTTCTGCATCAATAAAGGCTGCAACGCCGCCCGCTTTTTGACATTCCGCAATCGCGTGTAATGTCAGCGTGGTCTTACCGGAGCTTTCCGGACCATAAATTTCAATCACGCGGCCTTTGGGCAGACCGCCTATGCCAAGCGCAACGTCAAGTCCGATAGACCCCGTTGAAATCGCTTCAATATCCATTGTGGACTTATCGCCCAATTTCATCACCGAATTTTTGCCAAAGGCACGGTCAATTTGTGAGAGTGCGGCATCGAGTGCGGCGCTTTTGTTTTTATCTGTCGCTTTTTCAACGACTTTAAGAGGTGTGCTGTTTCTCGCCATGAGTTCAACTCCAGTAGATCCGACGGAGCCCTTCGCCGGTTCGTGTAGTTACGGCTGCAATTGGACTGCCGTTATTCACTATGTTTCACATTTGTTCTCATTGTTCAAGGGAAAAGAACAAAAAAAGAACAATATTTTAAAACCGCCTATTTATAGGCTCAAATCCTAGGCCACCTCACCAATTTCAGACTTCACCTTTTCGGCCAGTTCCGCAAATGTGAAAGGTTTCGGCAGGAAGGTCACATCCGGCTCCTCTGATAATAGCTCAGAAAACTCTTCTTCGGCATAGCCTGAAATAAAAACGATTCGCGCATCGCCCAATAATTTACGTCCCGCTTTTAGGAGCGACGGGCCGTCCATGCCCGGCATAACCACATCTGAAATCATGAGATCAAAGGGGGTCTCCGCCTCTTCTAATAACTCAAGCGCTTCTTCGCCATGTTCAGCCTCGGTGACTTGATAGCCTTTTTTGCGCAAGGCCTTGGCAGCAATCCCGCGCACCGAGGCTTCATCTTCAACAAACAGGATATTCCCCTGCCCCGCCAAATCAGACGGTTTGCGCACGGGTGGTTTTGGATTTTCTGCCGCGGCTTCTAATTCTGCTTCGGTGACGGGGCCCGCCGCTGGGAGGTAAATTTTAAAGGTTGTGCCTTCGCCGACATTTGATTCCACTGTCATATGCCCGCCCGTCTGCTGAACAATGCCGTAAACCGTCGCGAGGCCAAGCCCCGTGCCTTTGCCCTGTTCTTTTGTGGTAAAGAATGGCTCGAATATCTTGGACATGACCTCTTCCGGCATGCCTGTGCCCGTATCTTCAACGCTAATCACTACGAAATCGTCGCCGGGAATGGGGTTTAAAGCCTCGGTCAGCTGCGAGCCTTTAACTTCGCTGCGCGGCAGTAATAAAGAGCGAATTGTAATCGTCCCGCCGCCCTGCGCTTCCATAGCATCTCGCGCATTCACGCATAGGTTCATTAATACCGTGTCGATTTGCGACTTATCGGCCATAATCTGCGGCAGCCCGCGCGCATGCAGCATTTTCAATTGTGCCCGCTCTCCTAATGTTGACCGCAAGGTCACAACCATATCGGAGAGCGTGTCCGTGACATCTAGGCGTTCCTTACGGCGCGTCGCCTTACGGGAGAAGGTCAGGAGTTTCTTCACCAAAGTCGCCGCCCGCGCGCCAGTCGTATTAATATTTTGAAGTTCAGGATATGACGGATCGCCAACAGGATGACGCTGGAGCAGCTCATCCACATTCAGGCGAATGGCCGTCAGTAAATTATTAAAATCATGGGCAACGCCTGCTGCCAATTGTCCAATCGCTTGCATTTTTTGGCTCTGTACAAGCTGATCTTCTAACATCTTTCTTGCGCTGACATTGACGAGATACGCAAAGCTATCTTCCGGATTTTGAACATCATGCACAATATAGACAGATACAGGCAGTCCACCGTCGGCATTTTTCAACGTGGCATCAAAAGGCACATCTGGCGAGGTTTGCGCAATAAGCCGGTCTAAGAACTGGTGCTCGTCGGGGGTGTTTGTGAAGACATCTGAAAAGGCTTGACCCACCGCGTCGCCCCGCCCCGCCATTTTTGCAAAGGCCGAATTGGCCGATAAAATATTAGCTTGCCCAACATGATCGCCCTCTAATTTTAAAACAGCAACGGGGGCCGCAGAATAGCCATGGGTCTCGAAGTCAGTGGGTAGCGCTTTAACGGCGTCATTGCGCGAAATCGTCGAATGCCCATATAGCGCGACACTGGCAACAATATCGCCGCTCGTTAGCTTGTACCAATTTGCAATCATGACAGTTGGCGACACGACGCCTTTGCGCGTGATTAGTCGCGTGTCCGTGCGGACCGTCCGCCCAGGCTCAGGGGGACTATCCAGCAATGCGCTCGGGTCTTCGATAAAGCTGGAGATTTTCGAGGGCATTTCATCATCCTCGCCGCCTAACCAGCGCAGCAACACCTCATTCGTGGCTAAGACGCTGCCATCTTTCGCGACGGTGAACAATCCAACGGGCGCTTCGGCTAAAACATCTTGCCCAACTGATTTTTCTCTAGGTGCCTCGATGACTTGCCATAAGGTATTTTTCCGGTCGAGCCGGTTCACCTGTAAGCGATATCGCATTAAATCTCCTTGCGGCGTTACAAGATCAATGGTCTCCTCAGCCTGTTCCAAATCATATGCGAGGTGATGTAAACGGAATATCGCCGCAGCGGCGTCATCGCCGCCAGACGTAAAGAGGCGGTCAACGACAGGCGGCGTGTCGCCAACGCTCTCCGCATCCAATGACTTGGCAAGCTGCGCATAAGCGCGGTTAGCGCGAACGGGCGCTCCGTCATTCAGAACAAGGCTTGGCACCAAATTATTATAGAATGCGCTGTTATAGACAGTTTCTTGATCTGTTTGACGCCGGCGGCCTCTGCGCCGCGAACGTGCCATAACGGCAAACGTCATCATCGCCAAAAGCGATACAATCGCGATACCTGCCAATATGATATAGGCATCAATACTCAGACTGTCCCGCGCCGCCCAAATTATGCCAAGCGAGCTCACAAGCCCAGCAAATCCAATGAATGCGCCGAACCAAAGCGCCGCAGTTCCCTTGGGCCGCGAAATATCTGTGCGAATCATTTCATCCATCACCTTACCTTAGGCATGATTTCCCTGTTTGACGCGCGCAAATTATGTCGTAGCGCAGATAAAAACATACGCAGACGCCCCATTAGGTGTTTTAGAGGACAAATACGCATGAAAAAGACACTTTTTATCGCAACTGCCCTAGTTTCTTTTAGCGCGGCTCCCATGCTCTCATCTTGTATCGGGAGCGGGTCAGATATCCCTGACCGAGAAGAGCTGATTGTTGTGGAAAGCCAGCGGTTGAATGATTGGTTCAAGGCCCGCTATGAAGAACAACTCGCGCGCTCACCCATGTCGCGGACATTCCTCGGCATGTCAGATGGCCTAGGCCAGCTAGACGATATTTCTCAAACAGCCATTGATGAAGAAATAGCGCTCGCCAATAATTGGCTCATCGAAATGCGCCGCGATTTTGATATTGACCGCCTAGATGCGCAAAGCCGCCTGTCCTTTCGCCTGTTCGAAGTTGATATTGAAGACCAACTCGCAACCGCAGCTGTCGCTCAAAAAGACTATGTGTTTTCTCATATGTCTGGGCCGCATACGGGACTGCCGAGCTTTATGATAAATTATGGCAGAGTGGGAAGCGTCTCAGAAGCCGAGTCCTATATCTCCCGGTTGCGGCTGGCGAAGACCTATTTAGGCCAAGCTCAAGCGCGCGCCGAAGCCCAATTTGAGGCAGGCGTCTCTATGCCAAAATTCGTCTATGCAAAGGTCAGTGACGCCTCGCGCAATGTCATTACGGGCGCGCCTTTCGACGAGGGGCCAGATAGTCCGATTTGGGCCGACATCCAATCCAAGATCAGCAAAATAGATACAACGGATGATAGGAAAGACGCCTTATTAAGCGAAGCCAAAGAGGCCCTGCTGACATCCATACAGCCCGCTTATATTTCTCTGCTCTCCATGTTTGATCAACATGCGAGCCAAGCCAAGGCAGATGACGGCGCATGGAAATTACCAAGCGGCGAAGCTTATTATAATGTCCGCCTAAAACATTACACGACGACGGACTTAACCTCCGATGAAATCCACGACATCGGATTAAAAGAAGTCGCCCGCATTCAAGACGAAATGCGCGGCATTATGCAGCGCGTCGGATTTGACGGGACATTGAAAGAGTTTTTCACCTTCTTGCGCACGGACCCGCAATTCACCTTCCCAAATACGGATGAAGGGCGCGAAGCCTATATGGCTGAAGCGACTGACATTATTGATGACATGCGGGGACGGCTGGACACGCTCTTCATCACCAAGCCTCGCGCCAATATGGTTGTGAAACGGGTTGAGCCTTTTCGCGAAGCGACAGCCTTTGGCGCCTTTTATAACTCCCCCGCGCTGGATGGCTCGCGCCCCGGTACTTATTATATCAATCTGAAAGACGTCAAAGACCAACCGAAATTCCTGATGCAAGCCCTTGCCTATCA
>CAZNXP010000073.1:0-8447 GCA_964576955.1 uncultured Algimonas sp. | reverse complement strand
ACGTTGGCTCAGGCGTTGTTCTCGATAGTGATGGCCCCGATGAATATCGCGAATGTTTATTAAAATCCCAGATTTTTGAACCCCGTTCTGAAGGCGTCATCGAAACATTTCGCCTCGGTCCCAATGGCCACATCCCCCGCGCAAATCTTCATCAAGAGCGTTTTGCCAAAATGGTGGGAAAGAATATGGCGAGGGATGTCTTCACGTCGATAAAACGGGACAAAGGTGCAGACCGCCGCGTTCGCGTGATGGCAAATGATGGACAAATTACGTCAGAGGTCGTGCGGTTCATTCCGTTAGACGCGCCCTTAAAATTATCCCTCTCTCGCTATCCTTTAACACGGCAAATGCAAGACACACGGTTTAAAACAACAGCGCGAGATTTTTACGACGGTGAACGCGCCCGCATAAGCGCGCTGACACAAGCGGATGAAGTGATTTTCTTGAATGATAATCAAGAGCTCTGTGAAGGGTCTTTCACCTCCCTGTTCATCAAAAAAAATGGCCAGCTTTTGACCCCCGACCTCGCCTGCGGATTACTTCCCGGTGTTTTGCGGCAAGACTTACTCCAGACCGAACGCGCGGTGGAAGCCAAGCTCACCCTCTCTGACATTCAGACAGCGGAGGCTATCTTTGTTGGCAATAGTCTGCGCGGCTTAATGCCCGCAAAGTTCATAGATTTCTTATCCTATTAGCTTGCCCACTAGCTAGACAGTATTGACGCGTCTTTTTCGCTCGCTAAGGTGGAGTTTCTTCATTTGGGAAAATCAAAAACGTGCCAAGGCTTATTACGAACGACCCTCTATCGGCTGACAGCCAGATGCGAGAGATGAGACTCGGTTAAAAACGGTCCTAATGCAAAGATGATCCGTACGCTTATTTTAACTTGTTTATTGGCTTTACTTAGCCTGTTTGCAGTGCCGCAGATCGCCGCTGCACAAGCGGCGGAAGAGACAACGGCTGACGCCCCTATTGTTCAAACTGACGACGACATTAAGCGGTCTTACCGCGCGGTTAAACGCGACGAGGCCTATCAATATGAACTTGCAGAGCCCATTCCAATCCGCCAACCTTCCCGCTTTGAAAAAGCTATAGGGCGGTTTTTTGCCGCGATATTCTCATTCCTCGCGCCGCTGCTTGAGATTATTTTCTGGCTGGGATTAGGCGCGCTTGCCCTAGGCGCGCTCTATTTATTTGGGCGTGCGATTTATGAGACCCGCTTTGCCGCTCCCAAAGAAAAGGAGGAAGAAGCGCCAGAAGTACCGCTCTATCAACCCGCGCAAGCTCAGGCGCGTATCCTATTAGATGAAGTTGATAAATTAGCGGCAGAAGGCCGTTATGGTGAAGCGGTCCATACGCTCCTGTTCCGCTCCATCCAAGACATTGACCGCAACCGTCCTAATGTTGTGCGAAGAAGTCTCACGTCGCGGGAAATTGGGAGCTTGCCTGTCTTAACGCAAGAAGCAAGAACCGCCTTCTCTACAATTGCCGGCGTCTCAGAACTGGCGCATTTCGGCGGCGTCTCCGTCAATAAAGCTGGGTTTGAGACGGCGCGTACCGCTTACGCCGAACTCACAGGGCAAACACCCGCCGCCCCCCGTAGGTCAAGACGATGAGCCGCCTCGGGACAGCGCGCGAGCGCGATTTAGCGCAAAACCTGTCTGGACGCGGGGCAAATTCAACCCGTCTCGGGGTGAGCAATGTGCTCTTCAAACCCATCACCTTGATAAGCCTCATTTTGATTGGCTTATTCGCCTTTGGCGCATTAATCGTCTTAGGCGGTTTCGCCAAAGACCTTCGCAAACTACCGCCTGGCCAAGCGACGCCGCGCTCTGTCTCCGCCGTCGGATATCAAGCCTTCACTGAATATCTTGAAGGTTTAGATTATGACATCCGCGAAACGCGCGGGAAACGCCCCTCCTATGAACGGATCAATCGTCTTGTCGTCTATACGCCGGCACGGCCTACTCGGCGCTCAAACAACATAGTAAAATCCGAAGGTAAGGCCATAAATCTTATTATCTTACCCAAATGGTCCGTCGGGCAAATGAACCCGCGGCGCGGTGAAGAAGGGCGAAAAGACTGGGTCCGTAAGACCCGCGGGAAAGGCCTATTTTATGCAGGGTCTTATGATGTCGCGCTTAAGAATTTACCCGTCATTCGCCGGCATGAGCGGCCCTCTCCTGATACCGAGGTTTCTTTCAACTCAAATTTTGAGCGGAACCTGTCTGAGATTTATAAACCCGACTTTAAGGACCTGCAATATTTTGACTTAGACACCCGGTGGTCTGATTATAAAGATGAGTTAAAAGTCATCGAACTGGAAGAACGTGAAGCGCGGCGGCGTAAAGAGGCTGAGGAAAGAGGCAAAACCTACAAACCAAGAGAGAAGAAAGAAAAGGAAAAAACGGAGGCTGAAGAAAAAGACAAAAAAGAAAAGAAAAAAGAAGACCCCTTACCTAAACATGACGTGCTTCTGAAAATTGATGGCCGTCCGGTGCTCATTCAATTGGAAGGCACGCAGACCTATATTCTTTCTGAACCAGATCTCGTCAACACAATGGCCTTTCAGACCCAAGGCGGCGCGCAGCTCTCTGGCGCCATTCTTGACGAGGTCATTTATGATGCCTCCAGCCAGTCTTTAACCGCAGATTTTGATGTCAGCTTACACGGGATTGAAAACAACCAAAATGTTGTCAAGCTTATGGTCACGCCGCCTTTCCTCGCCGCAACACTCTGTTTGCTCGCCGCGGGCGGATTGGTCGCATGGCAAGGCTTTAACCGCTTTGGTGACCCCGCAAGACCGCGCCCCGATTATGCACAAGGCCCCGTCAGTCTCGCCAAAACCGCAGCGGAATTTATGGATGTCGCCGGCCGCGCGCATAAGACCGGAGATAATTATGCCGAGCTCATTCGGCGGCACGTCGCAAATGATCTTGGCTATAAGGATCGATCCGCGGCCTATCTCGATAAGTTATTAGACGCGCGTGAAAAACGCCTAAAAATCCAGCCCAATTTTGCCGAGCTTAAAAGCGCTATCGCAGGGGCAGCAGACACGCAAAGCTATAGCCATTATGCCCGCGCCCTCACCATATGGCGCGAAGCCATGACACAAAACGATATCCAGCAGGACCCAAAAGATTCATGAAGGACCTCACCCTATGACCGACACACCGACAGATACACGGCCCGATGATGCCGCCTTGGCCAGTATTCGAAGCCTAGCCGATTCCATCCGCACGGAGGTTGGGAAAGTCATTATCGGACAAACCGACACAGTCGATTTAATGCTTACGGCGCTTTTATCGCGCGGTCATATTTTGCTGGAAGGCGTGCCGGGAACGGCCAAGACATTTTTGGCGCAGGTCTTCGCCCATGTCACAAAATTAGATTTTGGCCGCATCCAATTTACCCCTGATCTATTGCCGGGGGATTTGCTCGGGACGAATTTATTCTCCTTCCAGACCAATAAATTTACCCTCGTCAAAGGTCCGATATTTTGTGACATGCTCTTAGCCGATGAAATCAACCGAACGCCGCCAAAAACGCAATCTGCGCTTTTGGAAGCCATGCAAGAACGGCAAGTTACAATTGACGGAAAGCGCTTCCCACTTGGCGATAATTTCATGGTTGTCGCGACACAAAACCCGATTGAACAACAAGGCACCTATCCATTGCCCGAAGCGCAGCTAGACCGTTTCTTGTTCAAACATATTTTGTCTTATCCCGACCGCGATGAGGAAATTAAGATTGTGGAGCAACATGGGCAGCGTAGCGGCACGCCGTCCATGACGGATTTAGGCTTGCAAACTGTCATGACAAAAGCGGCCTTAAAAACAGCCCGCGACGCCATTGCGAGCATCCATTTGAATGATGAAGTCACCCATTACGTTGTCGATCTTGTGCGCGGCACGCGCGATAATCCATTATTTGAAACGGGCGCCAGTCCCCGCGCCGCCGCCATGATCGCCAGTTCAGCCCGCGCCTTTGCTGCGCTGCAGGGACGCAATTATGTGATTCCAGATGACGTCAAATCTATTGCCCTACCCGCCTTGCGCCACCGCGCGGTCCTCTCGCCCGCTGCAGAAATTGAAGGCCGCACGGCGGATGAAGTGATTGCGGCGGTCATCGAACAGACCCAAGCGCCGCGATAAAGGTCGCCTGACATCGCTTCTGAATTGAAATTCCGCACCCAAACCTATCCGACGCGCACGGCTGTCTTTGCCGCTGCCGTTGGCCTACCTGTCACGTTGATGCTCGCCATGTTCCTACCTGATCTATGGCTCATCGGCGCGGGTTGGGTGGCCGCTATTTTAGGGCTGATTGTTTTAGATGCGCTGCTTTCCACCTCGATAAGGCGAATGGAGCCAAATATTGATGCCCCCGGTTCGGGCTATGTCGGTCATGATTACGACATTCGGGTCACAACGGAATTTGGTCCCGGCATCCCGCCGCGCGCGCCGGAACAAAGGTTGAGCGTGAATGACCGGATTACGGTTTCGCCGGTAATTGCCCGCGCGGGTGTGGGCGACGGCGGCATGTTGTCTTTGTTTGGAATGAGAACAGATTTGCGCGGCACGGCTGTGCTCGAGCGCATTTGGACTCGCTGGCAAGGCCCGCTAGGTCTGGTTTGGCGGCAAAGGATAGACCCGCTTCAAAGTGAAATACCTGTGACCTCTGATACGCAAATGGTCCGTGATACCGCCGCAGAGATTTTTACTAAAGATGCGAATATCGGGCAAAAACTCCAACGCTTGCGCGGGGATGGAACAGAATTTGACGGCTTAACTGAATGGCTGCCCGGCATGGATAAGCGCTCCATTGATTGGAAACATTCTGCCCGCCACGGCACGCTTCTCTCGCGAGAATTTCGGACAGAACGAAATCATAATATCGTCTTTGCTTTTGATAGCGGCCATCTCATGGCTGAAGAAGTCGAAAATGTGGAAACTGGCGAGGCGATGACCAAGCTAGACCGCGCCCTCAACGCCGCCTTACTGATGGCCTTTGTCAGTCTGAAAATTGGTGACAAGATTGGTATGTATGCTTTTGATGAAAGGCCTTATCTATATGCGCCCGCCATTGGCAGCACGCGCAGTTTCGCTCAAATTCGGCGTGTCTCTGCTCAGGTCAATTATTCAACGGCAGAAACAAACTTTACCCTCGGGCTCAGCCAACTCGCGCAGAACTTACAGCGCCGAACGCTGATTGTGGTATTTACGGATTTTGTCGATAGTACCCAAGCCGAGCTGATGGTCGAGAATATGTCGAGGCTTTTAAAACGCCATATCGTCATCTTTGTCGCCTTCCGAAACACGGCGCTCGATAAACTCATTACGCAAAATGCAGATACGCCAGAAGAGGCCGCAGCTAGCCTTATCGGTGATGGATTAATGCGCGAGCGCGATATTGTACTGCGGCGCCTCGAACGTATGGGCGTCAATGTTATCGACGCGGATGCGGAGACATTGAATATGAAAGTGCTCAACACTTATATGCTCTTAAAGGCCCGCAATGCGATTTAAGGACGTGACATGACCCGCCGAACGCTGACGCTCAAATCCAAACGCTTCCGCGAGGAACGCCAAGAAGTGTGGAAAGAAATGGAAGGCTTACTGAGGCGTATTGAGAGTTACTCTGTGCGTAACCTCACGGATGAGGAGATGATAAAACTCTCCCAACTCTACCGCTCAACCCTGTCCTCGCTCTCTGTTGCGCGGGCAACATCACTGGACCAAAGCGTTGTCACCTATCTGGAATCCCTGTCCACGCGGGCCTATTACGTTATCTATGGCAGCCAACAACGCCTGCGAGACCGTATCTTTAATTTCTTTTCGCGCGATTGGCCCCTAGCGGTTCAAGGCGCTTGGAAGGACCTTATCGCGTCAAGTTTTGTGTTTGCTCTTGGCGTATTTATTGGCTTTATTCTGGTTTCAAATAACCCCGATTGGTTTTATTCTCTGATGGGCGAAGGCATGGCGGGCGGGCGCAACCCAGCCGCGTCAGAAGAATTTTTGCGCAGCACCATATATGGATATGACTCGGATGATGGCGGCTTGGGCGCCTTTGCGGCCCATCTTTTTTCGAATAATAGCCGCGTGTCGATTCTAGCCTTTGCCCTTGGGTTCGCCTTTGCTTTGCCGACGGTCGCGCTCCTCTTATATAACGGCCTATCCATCGGCGCCTTTATCGCTGTTTTTACGAATAAGAATTTAGGTTTCGAAATCGGCGGATGGCTATCTATTCACGGCACCACAGAATTATTTGCGATTGCTCTAGCGGGCGCAGGCGGCATGTTAATTGGGCGCGCTGTTGCCTTCCCGGGCGAAATGAACCGCATGGAATCCATGCGCGCAAAATCCGAACAAGCCGCCATTATTTTGGGCGGCGTTGTTGTAATGATGTTTATCGCGGGAATTTTAGAAGGCTTCGGGCGGCAACTCATTCAAAATGATTGGCTGCGATATGGCATTGGCGGGTCAATGCTGACCTTCTGGTTGGTTTATTTCTTCCTTCCGCGGAAGGCGTCGAAATGAGTCAGTCAGGACAATTATCGCCTGCACAAATCAAAATGGGGCGACGGCATTTGGTCACCCCTGAAGGCGTGGATTTGCAGATAGAGCTCGCCGATGTTGGGGCACGTATTGGGGCCTTTGCCATTGATCTCGTCATCATAACCCTTGTCTTAATCGCATCGCTATTCGCCCTTGGTTCAATGAGTATTTATAGTGAGGAGCTCGCCTTTACGATTTTCGTCCTCATCGCCTTTTTACTTCGGAGTTTCTATTTCACCCTATTTGAGCTTGGCCGCCGGGCTGCGACGCCGGGTAAAATGCTGTTGAAAATTCGGGTTGCCGCACGCGGTAAAGCCCGCCTCTCTGCCGCCAGCGTATTTGCCCGAAACGCCTTGCGCGAAATCGGGTTTTTCCTGCCGATTGGGTTTATGTTTGGCATTGGGTCGGAAGGCGTAGATGGATGGATGAGTTTGCTCGCGTCAATATGGGCGGGGATTTTCCTGTTCTTCCCATTGTTCAATAAGGACCGGTTACGTGTCGGCGACCTCGTCGCGGGCACTTGGGTGGTTCGCGCCCCGCGCCCCATGTTGGCGGCAGATTTGGTGACAACGGACGAGCCTCAAAATGCCGCTATTTTCGCAAAATTCGCCTTTACCCCAGCGCAAATTGACGCTTACGGTATTAAGGAATTACATGTGTTGGAAGATGTTCTGCGCGCTCGGGACCCAGATGTTCTCGCAGATGTTGCCAGCCGCATTCGCACCAAAATCGGCTGGGTGTGGGAAGTCGGTGAGAGCGATATTGCCTTCCTACAAGCTTATTATGCGGCCTTACGCGGACGACTAGAATCGAAAGTTCTCATGGGCGTGCGCCGCAAGGATAAGTTCGACAAGCGCTAACACTCAATCACATTGACGGCCAAACCGCCTTGGCTGGTTTCTTTATATTTTGTGCTCATATCCAGTCCCGTCTGGCGCATGGTTTCAATGACCTGGTCGAGGCTGACTTTCCCCGTGCCGGTTCCGTGCATCGCGAGACGGGCCGCATTTGCGGCCTTAACGGCGCCAATAGCATTGCGCTCGATACAAGGGATTTGCACAAGCCCGCCAACAGGATCGCAGGTCAGCCCAAGGTTATGCTCCATGCCGATTTCAGCTGCATTGGCCACCTGCTCTGGGCTCGCGCCCCATACGGCGGCCAAACCGCCCGCCGCCATTGAACAGGCCACGCCAACTTCCCCTTGGCATCCCATTTCCGCGCCCGAAATTGAGGCGCGTTGTTTATAAAGCAAGCCGATACCGCCTGCCGTGGCGAGAAAACGCCGCGTCTTTGCAAAGTCGGGAGTGGCCGCCTCGTCACAACAATAATGACGAATGATAGCCGGGATAATACCTGCCGCGCCATTGGTCGGAGCTGTCACCACTTGCCCCCCAGCCGCATTCTCCTCATTCACGGCCATGGCATAGACATTGAGCCAGTCAAATAATGTCTCACGTTCATTCGCGCCGGGCGTGGCTTGCAATTTGGCCCAAATATCAGGGGCTCGGCGCGCGACTTGGAGGCCGCCCGGCAGCTCTCCGCGTGTATGGAGCCCGCGCTCAATCCCCGCCAACATCACCTCAATAATGCCGTCCAAACACGATAGCGTCGTCTTTCGGGTGCGGCGCGCCTCTTCATTGGCTAGAATAAGCTCGGCAATGCTTATCTTTTCTTGAGCGCAAAGATCTAAGAGCTCATCCGCAGAGCCAAAGCCGAAAGGCACGGACCAGCCACCAACGGAGATCTTATCATCCTCCGCAGGTTTCGAGAGCTGCGTATGGCTCGCCGTAAAGCCGCCGCCCGTCGAGTAATAAATGCGGGCGTAGATACAGGCACCGTTTTTATCGAACGCGCGCATTTCCATTTCATTGGGATGCAGCTCTGGCGCTTGCT
>CAZNXP010000072.1:0-8485 GCA_964576955.1 uncultured Algimonas sp. | reverse complement strand
TTATCGGCTCTGACGCCCTCTATGGCCGAAATTGGGGGAGCCTCGTCCATAAGCGTTTTTTACATTTTGAGCTTTGCTATTACCAAGCCATAGAAGCTGGGCTTGAGCTCGGCCTACCCCGCGTTGAAGCGGGCGCGCAGGGCGAACATAAACTTGCGCGGGGGTATGAGCCTGTCGTCACCCATTCCGCCCATTGGCTATCCCATCCAGGCCTTATGCAAGGCGTGGAAGATTACCTCATTCGGGAACGCACTGCCGTTGAACAGGAAGTCGATATTTTAGCGAAACATACGCCGTTTCGAAAAGACTAACCGCAAGCACTCTGTAATCTCAGGGTAGAGATAAGCTGAATTCCATGCTCTAACAGGCGCATGACTTTACATAGCGCCTATGACGATCAAAATATTTTTGCGAAAATCCTGCGGGGTGAAATGCCTTGTGCCAAGGTTTATGAAGATGGCGGGACGCTGGTCATTATGGATGCCTTCCCGCAGTCTAACGGCCATTGCCTCGTCATTCCCCGCGGGCCTTCAGTCAATCTATTAAATGTAAAACCAAAAGATATTGGCCGCCTCTTCGGAACGGTTCAGCGCGTTGCGCAAGCCGTTGATAAGGCGCTTAAACCAGACGGTATTGTCGTGACGCAATTTAACGGCGCGCCCGCAGGTCAAACCGTTTTCCATACACATGTTCATATTATTCCGCGCTATGAAGGACAGGCTTTAGGCGGGCACGCCGAAGGCATGGCGGATATGGATGACTTACAAAACCTAGCGCAAAAAATTAGAAAGGAATTGGAGAAATAAGATGCGAGTTCTTTTGACAACAATAGCCGTCTCCGCGCTTTTTGCGGGATGCGGCCAATCCACGCCGAAGACTGAAATCTCGAAGACTATTGAAGCTTTGAAATCTGAAATTAAAGCGCCCGCCGCTGACTACGACATCAAACGCCAATATGAAAAATTTGCGGAAGTTCCGATGAACCCCGATGTCTCTTTCCTGACGCAAGCCGAACGCAATGTGGTTAATAAACTCATCGAGGCCAGCGGATATCTTTCGCAAATTTATTTGCTGCAACGCGGCACAGACTATCCGCAGCGCAGATATGAAATCCAACAAAAAGCCGTCAAAGGTGACACGAACGCTGTTACCCAACTTGCCATGTTCGATTTACATTTCGGTCCCTGCGACACGCTTGAAGATGACAATAGAGTTTTCGTCGGCGACACGCCTTGTCCAGCAGGTGCGGGTTTCTATCCCGCAGATATGACGAAAACCGAGTTTGAAAAATGGATCGCCGACCATCCCGAAGATAAGGCCGCTTTCACATCTGGATATACGGTTATTCGCCGAACGGATGATGGCGGGTTAAAGGCGGTCCCCTATCATATCGAATATGCGGAATATTTAGAGCCCGCTGCAAAGCTCTTACGGCAAGCGGCAAAGGAAACCAAAAATGAAAACCTTGCCAAATTCCTTCGACTACGCGCGCGCGCATTTTTGGATGATGATTATTTCAAAAGCGAAATGGCGTGGATGGATTTAGACGGTCCTATCGAAATCGCGATTGGACCTTACGAAGTTTATGATGACGGATTATTTGCTTATAAAACCGCTTATGAGAGTTTCGTGACGGTTAAAAATCCTGATGAGTCTGCGGCGCTCGCAAAATATAAAGACTTCCTCGTCGATATGGAAAAGAACCTCCCTGTCCCGGACTCTTATAAGAATTTTGCGCGGGGATTTGAAAGCCCAATCGCGGTGACCTATCAAGTTCACGGCGGCGGGGATAATGAAAACGGCGTACAAACGATTGCGTTCAACCTTCCCAATGATGAGCGCGTTCGCGAAGCCAAAGGCGCAAAGAAAGTCATTTTAAATAATGTGCTCGGCGCAAAATATGACCGCATCCTCGCGCCAATTGGCGAGCGCGTATTAGTGCCAGAACAGGCGGAGCTCACAGCGAAAAAATGGATGAGCAATAATACGCTCTTTCATGAATTATCCCATTCACTTGGACCCGGTACAATTACGTTGAACGGCGAAGAGACGACAGTGAATGCGCAGCTAAAAGAGCTCTCTTCCGGCTTGGAAGAAGGCAAAGCTGATGTGATGGGCGCTTATAATATCCTCTATATGATGGATCGCGGCGAGCTGGATATCGCCGATAAGGAAGCGTTTTTAGCAACCTATTTTTCCGGCAAATTCCGCTCTATGCGTTTCGGAACAGGCGCGGCCCATGCAAAAGGCGCCGCCTTCCAATATAATTATTTCCGCGAAACCGGCGCAGCAAAATGGCTGCCAAAAGAAAAACGCTTCCGTTTGGATTTCAAAAAACTGGAGCAATCCATTTCAGACCTCACTGGAAAGATCGTGATAATCCAAGGGGACGGAGATTATGATAAAGCCAAGCAGTTCTTGGATAGCTACCTGCCTTTAGACGATGCAGCGGAAACCGTGCTCAATCAGCTAGATGATATCCCTTATGATATTCGCCCCATCTATCCCGATGCATTGTAAGTAATTCTCAAAGGGGAGTTTATCCCCTTTGAGCGAAGCGTAAGCTCTCGCCGTCAATCAATTCCACCTTATCTTCGCAGGTGACATCATTGGATGTGCAGCGAAGCTCAGGGATAGAAATCGTGTCAAAAGCATCACAGCTTTGACCTTCTATAATAACGCGGGCCTCTGAAATTTCGCCCGGAGGGGCGACAGGCGCGAACATATTTCCTCGCCCGTCCTCACCAGGACCAGTCAAATTAAAAGCAATCATGGTCACACTAGTTGGCGCCGACAACCCATTTTCAACGAGAATTGGAATGATGCAAGCGCGGCGTTCTGAGACGGGAGGCTTAAGACGCAGGCGCACAACTCCCGATTTCACGTCAGGCTTGGTTTCCGCGATTACAGGCTCTGTCAGCACAGGTGCCGCCGGCGCAGCGGGTGTCTCCGGCGACGTTTTTCCCGCCTCACCCCCAGGCTGGCAAGCCGCTAGCAGCGCAGCCATCAGAATAAATCGTTTCATAATAAACCTCAGTTTTAGACGGGCCGAATTTTAGATAGGGATAGCATTTTTCATGCAATAGTCTTGCGCGATATCGCGCAAACTAGACAAACGAGATTCGACGCCAATATGCGGCAGTATGACTTTTGCTAAATCCCGCGTATCCAATCTTAAAAGCGCGGCTTTGACAGGACCAATGCCTGTCACTGGCATGGATAATGCGCGGTAACCAAGGGCTACCAAAACAACGGCCTCAAGAGGTCTCGCGGCAATTTCTCCGCAGACAGAGACAGGCGTATTATTTTTAGCGCAGCGGTCAGCCACAAATTTTAATACAGAGAGCGCCGCAGGGTGCAGAGGGTCATAGCGGTCAGACACCCGCGCATTATCTCGGTCGGCAGCGAAGAAAAATTGCATCAAATCATTTGCGCCGACACTGACGAAATCGGCGTGATCGCAAACGGCGGACACTTGCCACGCCAAAGACGGCGTTTCCAACATAACGCCAATTTCTAATTTTTCTGGTAAGTCCAAATCTAAAGACACTGCCCGCTCGACTTCTCTATCAAATAGGGCGCGCGCGGCGATCATTTCATCAACAGTGGTGACCATCGGGAACATGATGCGTAAATGCCGATTGGCCCCAGCGGCGAGAAGCGCGCGCAGTTGATACCGCATGAGGCCGGGACGGTCCAAAGCAATCCGAATGGCGCGCCAGCCAATGGCCGGATTTTCTTCAGGAACAGGGTCCACATAGGGCAGAATCTTATCGCCGCCTAAATCAAGCGTTCGAAAGGTGACGGGCCGGGTTCCCGCCGCATCAATCGCATCGCGATATAATGCTGTCTGCTCCTTCAATTTGGGCATGAAATCACTGACCATAAACTGAAATTCTGTCCGGAAAAGCCCAATTCCGTCCGCGCCGACTTGGTCCAATTGCGGCAAATCAAGCAAGAGGCCTGCATTTAATTGAAGCGAAATTTCTTGACCATCCAGCGTGACATTCGGTTTGTGTTTTAAAGCGTCATAGGCGCGCGCCAGCTCGCCTTTGACATTAACGCGCATGGCAAAATTATCTGCGACAGTTTCGAGCGGGCGGATGTGGACAATACCAGCCTCCCCGTCGAGCAAAACAGGATCGCCTGTCTCTATCAGATCCAATATACCATCTGCGCGCCCAACAAATGGAATGCCTAGGGCGCGGCAAATAATGGCCGCATGAGAGGTCGCAGACCCTTCTTCTAAAACAATGCCGCGTAGTTTTTTGCGGTCATAATCTAGCAGCTCAGCAGGGCCAAGTTCACGCGCAAATAAAATAGCGTCATCTGCAAGCTTGCGGTTTCCAGGGCCGAGTTGTTCACCGCCTAGCGCGCGAATGAGGCGGTTGGCGAGGTCTTCCAAATCATGGAGCCGCGCGCGAAGATAGGGGTCTTTCGCCTTCATCAATCTGGCGCGGTGCTCATTGCGGACGCGTTCAACGGCCGCCTCTGACGTTAGGCCTGACGCTACCGCTTCGCGCAATCGCCCGACCCATTTCCGGTCATAGGCAAACATCCGGTAAGTTTCATAGATTTCCTTGGACGCGCGAGACAGCGTGGCCGCTTCTCCAGAAACCATGGCATCGACACTAGCCCTTAAAATTCCGATGCCGACCTCCAAGCGTTCTTGTTCAACACCGACATTCTCAGCGAGCAAATTCGCGGGCGCAACAGGAGGTAAATGCAGATGAGCTGAACCTTTCACTAGACCTGGCGCAAAGGCTTTGCCTTCAAATTTTTCAGGTTTAATAGGCGCAAGCGTAATGCCTTTTAGGGCGGCTTTTTTACCGCCAACTCGTTCGTCATCGGTGATGATTTCCGCGAGCACCATGGCGACCGTCAGCAAATCTTCGACCTCAGCTTCGTTAAAACTGCGCGAGGCTTCGCTTTGTACGACGAGGACGCCCAGGGTACGGCCGCCGCGCAAAATCGGCACAGCTAGAAAGCTCTTAAAGGAATCTTCGCCCGTTTCGGGACGATAGGAAAATAATGGATGATTACGTGCATCGGCCAGATTGAGCGGACGCGCCGTCAAGGCCACATGACCCACCAAACCCTCACCGGGTTTCAACCGGGTTTTATGAACGGCGGATTTCTTAAGACCCTCAGTTGCCGATAATTCCAATTCAGCGCCGGGACGCAGCAGATAGATTGAGGCCACTTTAACCCGCATGGAGGATTGAATTGCCAAGACAAAATGGTCCAAGCGCTCTTGGACAGATTCTGTCCCAGCCATCGCCTTTCGGATGGCCTGCATTAGCTTAGGCGGCGTTGCTGGTTTTTTCACATCCACGGTCATAAATCTTGTCTAGCAGGCTCTGCAAGCCAATGCCCGTTAAATTTTCTCAGTCTTCTTGCGCGGGCGGGTTTTGGGCTGGCTCCCTCCCCATAACAGCCTCTTCGATATGAATAATGACGCGGCGCGCCTTTAAGTCGATTTTTGGAACCGCCCGTTTCGTGAAAGGGTGAAACCAACTAGCCTGTGCCTCGGCAGATTTCGGAGGCTGAATTTCGAGCATATCGCCTGCGCCAAAATCATGAACGCTGCGAATAGTGCCAAGTCGTTTACCATCCACCGATTTGACTTCCAGACCGACGAGATCGGCGTAATAAAAATCATCATCATCAGGCTCAGGCAAGGCGCTCCGCGGGACAAAAAGCTGGGTGCCTTTCAAAGACATGGCCTGTTCGCGCGACCGAATCTCTGGCGAACGCATAGTGAAAGCATTGCTAACGGGGCGCGGATTTTTCGGCGTCAGAATAATGCGGCCATCTTCACCTAAAAGCGGGCCGTATGCCGAAAAATCTTCCGGGTTTTGGGTGAAAGATTTCACTTTCACCGCCCCATGAACGCCATGCGCGCCGATAATAATCGCGACGCAAGTTAGAGGTTCAGACGCCCCGCTCAAAGCTTTGCTTTTATCTCATCAATAAGGTCAACATTCTCCCAAGAGAACTCACCATTCGCGCCGGGCTCACGGCCAAAATGACCATAGGCGGCACTCGGCGCATAAATGGGTTTATTGAGATCAAGATGCTTGCGAATGCCGCGCGGGGTCAGATCCATAACTTGGCGAATAATTTGTTCAATCTTATCGCCTTTAATTGGATTATTATCATCAACATTCACGTAGATTGACGTCGGGGACGCGACGCCAATGGCGTAGCTGACTTGAATTTCAACCCAAGGCGCAACCCCTGCTGCGACAAGGTTTTTCGCCAAATAACGTGTTGCATAGGCGGCTGAACGGTCAACCTTCGTCGGATCTTTACCAGAAAATGCGCCGCCGCCATGCGGCGCCATACCGCCATAAGTATCAACAATTATCTTACGTCCTGTCAGGCCTGCATCTCCATCAGGTCCGCCAATGACAAATTTACCCGTCGGGTTAATGTGGAAAATTGTATTTGAGGTGATCCAACCTTTAGGCAGGACTTCTTCGATATAGGGCTTAACCCGCTCAGCAATTTCGCGGCTATCGAGAGACGCATCCAAATGCTGTGTCGAAAGAACAACTGCTGACGCGCCAACAGGGCGGCCATGGTGATAACGGACTGTAACCTGTGATTTGCTGTCTGGACCTAACCAATCTTGGCCTTCCTCTTTCCGCGCCTTAGCAAGGCGTTCGAGGATTTTATGTGAGTAATGTACGGGCGCCGGCATAAGTGCACCAGGCACATCAAGAGAGGCATAGCCAAACATAATGCCTTGGTCACCAGCGCCTTCTTCTGTGTGGAGCCCAGCCCCCGAATCCACGCCTTGCGCAATATCAACCGATTGCGGATGCAGCAGCACATTGATGTCGCAATGCTTCCAATGGAAACCCTCTTGCTCATAACCAATATCTTTAATGGCTTCGCGCGCCAAAGCTTCAATCTGTTCTGGCGTGATAGAAGACGGACCGCGCGTCTCGCCTGCAATTACGACTTTATTCGTTGTTGTTAGCGTTTCTGCCGCAACACGGACTTGCCAAGGGTCCATACCCTCTTTGATGGCTTGGCGGAAAAAGAGATCGACGACCTCATCGGATATGCGGTCCGAAACTTTATCTGGATGACCTTCTGAAACAGATTCAGATGTGAATTCGTAAGATTGGCGGCTCATAGCTCGCTCCTCGATTTTAAGGCTCTACGCTTTTTATTATTATTGAGAGAGGTTGAGACGGTCCATGATTGAACCGTCAAATTGTTAAATTATCCTAGTAACGATAATGTTCTGGTTTGAACGGACCTTCGGGTTTTACGCCGATATATTCCGCTTGCTCCGCAGTCATTTTCGTCAGTTTTACGCCTATCTTTTCGAGATGTAAGCGCGCAACTTTTTCGTCCAAATGCTTGGGCAGCATGTAGACTTCATTTGCGTATTTTTTGTCAGACGCTTTGGAATCTTCCCAAAGTTCGATCTGCGCCAAAACTTGGTTTGTGAAGGATGCCGACATGACGAAAGAGGGGTGACCTGTCGCATTACCAAGGTTCAAAAGACGACCTTCGGAAAGAAGAATCATGCGTGTATCATCTGGGAAAGTGATCATATCCACTTGGTCTTTAATGTTTGTCCATTTGTGGTTCTTTAACGCCGCGACTTGAATTTCATTATCAAAGTGACCAATATTACCAACGATCGCCATATCCTTCATATCGCGCATATGCTCGATACGGATGACGTCTTTATTGCCCGTTGTCGTGATGAAGATATCTGCATCCGCAACCGTGTCTTCTAAAGTCGTAACTTCAAACCCATCCATCGCGGCTTGCAGCGCGCAGATTGGATCAACTTCGGTGACTTTCACCCGCGCCCCTGCCCCGCGAAGCGAGGCGGCGGAGCCTTTGCCCACATCACCGTAACCAAGAACAACAGCCGTTTTCCCCGCCATCATCGTATCCGTTGCGCGGCGAATACCGTCGACGAGCGATTCCTTACAGCCATATTTATTATCAAATTTCGACTTAGTGACCGAGTCGTTCACATTAATCGCAGGGAAAGGCAGCAGGCCGTCTTCTTGCAATTGATAAAGGCGGTGAACGCCGGTCGTTGTTTCCTCAGACACGCCGACAATATCTTGCTTTGTTTTGGTAAACCAACCCGGAGACGCCGCCATGCGCTTCTTAATCTGCGCGAAAATAGCCGCTTCTTCTTCTGACCCTGGCTCGCCTTCGATAAGATGGGTTTCGCCGGCTTCAACCCGCGCGCCAAGCAAGACATAAAGTGTCGCATCGCCGCCATCGTCCAAAATAATATTCGCGCCTTCCGGGAACAAAAAGGATTTATCGAGATAATCCCAATGCTCTTCGAGTGACTGACCTTTAATCGCGAAGACAGGCACGCCAGCGGCGGCTATCGCGGCGGCGGCATGGTCTTGCGTTGAGAAAATATTGCAAGACGCCCAGCGCACATCTGCGCCCAAAGCTGTCAGAGTTTCAATCAAGACAGCTGTTTGGATTG
>CAZNXP010000071.1:0-8554 GCA_964576955.1 uncultured Algimonas sp. | reverse complement strand
CCTGTCCAAAGCCACCTTGTCCAAATCCTGGGGCAACACCATATGACCCGCCGGCACAAGAGGCATCAAATCCACCAGCATAAGAGGCCGCTTGACCATATTGGCCATATTGTTGCCCATACTGACCGTATGCTCCAGATTGGAAAGGTGCACAGTTGGCACCATAAGCCCCAGCTGATGTTCCAAATCCACTACCTTGACCGCCCGCGCCCAACCACGAGCAACCCGACAATAAAACCGCTGATAAAGCGCAAGCTGCAAGCCGCATATCGGCCTCCTTCTTTTTGTATCCAATAACTTCTGTTCTAACTTAAAACAGAAGATGCTTAAAAAAACGTTCCCAAACTGGAAACAAACTCTTAACAATTCCAAGACTTTGCTTGGTTAACACCACCAAATCTCTCTCGAGACCTAAAAATTGACTGATCCTCGTAATGTAAGTGGGATCGAAATATCCACATCTCCGCTAGGACCCTCAACAAAATCGCCGGCAGCATTTGTGAAATCTGCATAATCTCGGCTATCTTGGAAACGGAGCCCCGTCTCAGCCGCAATGGCAAAACCAGGAGTCACTTGCCACTCAGCTCCGACATTTAACTGCCCTTGTACGAGCCATTCTGAATCATAAAGCCGAGTCGACGTTCCATCCGATGGGACATCGAAACTCGTTCCGTCCGTTGATCCCGCTGCAAAAGCTAGATCATAAGAGACTTGAGTCTGGCTTGTCGTGAAATCGACAGCATTTAAGCGTGATAAGCCAACTGAGGCTCCAACAAAGGGTGTTACGGAGCGAAAACCGTCTGACTTATTCAGCGGACTGAAATATCTCCGGGCGCCTACTTCGAGATCGTAACGTTCGAGATCTGAAAAATTATAGGAAAAACTGGCAATTTCTTGATTTGGAATGAATGTTGTATTCACGATTGGCGCGCCGTTTGGCGCGAATGCTCCAGGCACAGCATTACCCGCCGCGTCAAGAATTGGTGCAAAATTCTGAGTAGCGACTTGTTCATAAAGTGTCGCAGTGATAGTTGAGACTGGCGTTTCTTCACCATCAGCATAAGAATATCCGCCATTTGCAAAAATGGTCGTCTTATCATTTATAATATACTCTAAACCCGCTTTAATACCAACTGGCGTAGACCAAGCATCCTCAAATGAAATGTTTGAAGTTGAGGCGCTTTCAAATGCATTGGGGGCAAAAATATTCGCCGCATCCAAATCATTCGCTGTATATGAAGTTGTTGTGATTTGCCCCGCTGCCTGAGATCCGGACGTACCGCCTCTTAAGAAATCTTGTGGGTTATAACTGCCAGCTGGGCTTAAATCGTCACGTACATCAAATTCTAATAAGTCGCCATCGATACTTTTCTCAAGACCGAGAGATAAAGACCCGCGGAGTTTAGGTTTGCGCTTCCTTTCGCCCCTTATGGGGTCGACCAAAACCGCTGTTTGCCCAACCGCATTGCCATAACCGCCGCTCGTATATTGTGGTTGGCCAAATTGTGGCTGCTGAGGGAACCCGCCCTGCGCGCCGCCATAGGCTCCGCCCGGATAGGCACCTCCTGACTGAGCTTGACCATATGTGCCGATTGTGACCTGCTCTGGACGGCATCCATGCGGTATAGGCTGACGCGGTGACGCTATCTGGCACCGCTGGTTTTGCTGGACATATCGACCAGATGTCGCCGCTTTTTGACTCGCAAAGGGGTTTTTGAATGGAGACGATTGGCCGCCTATAAAAGAACAGCCTGATAGGAGTGCCGCCGACAAACTTGCCGACAATGTTACAGTTCCTAGACGCATATCGTCCCCCGAATTCGAACATGGGAATCACGTGTTTCCCATCATGGTTAACTAAAGGAATGAAGGAACTTGCTTAACAAGGGGTTTAGGCGTGACATTTTCATATGCGAAGAGTGCAACTTCTTTGATTTATGCCTATAAAATGGGTCAGAACAGCGCTTTTACGCCCTCTGGCGGACGGCCAATGACGGCTTTTACGCCATTTGAGACGATAGGACGTTCAATTAAGATGGGGTTGTCGACCATGGATTGGACTAGTTTTTCAGCTGATTCTTCCGATTTTAGCGCTAATTCCTTATAGGTTTTCTCCCCTCGCCGCATAAGTGAACGGGGGTGGTCAAAGCCAAGTTGTGACAAAATATCAAAAATTTCCTCACGGTTAGGCGTATCCTCCAAATATTTGCGAATATTAACCTCTCGGCCTGCCGTCTCGACCAAAGCCAATGTCTCTCTTGATTTTCTGCACCGCGGGTTGTGCCAAATTGTCAGCATGATTCGTCTTTCCTCTTATCACTTAGTGGGCAGCACATATTGCTTTTGCAAAGACTTATCGTCAAAGGTGAGTTGTGACTACTTCAATTCCTAAAACCCTTATCCTCAGCTCTACCGTTGCCAGTTCTCGCGTGGGGGCCAGTGCGGCGAGCTTCTGCCTACAAAGATTAGGGGTGGAGACGGTCGTCCTGCCAACAACTTTGATGGGGCGGCATCCAGGATGGGGTAAACCGGGCGGCGGATCGACAGAGATTGCCATATTACGCGACATTTGGGCGGGTGTTGCCGCCCAGAATATCAAATTTGATGCTGTGCTGACGGGATATATGGGTGAAACGGCCCATATTGATTTAGGCGTCGAGATAATCGAACATGTGAAATCTGAAAATCCCAAGGCGCTCATCGCCGTGGACCCAGTTATGGGCGACCATGGTAAGCTCTATATATCGGAAGACCGCGCGGCGGCGATAATTGACCGCCTCATCCCCAAAGCCGATTTTATAACGCCCAATATGTGGGAGTTAGAGTTCATAAAGGCGCGGTTGGTCGATTTACCTGATCTTTTGATTACCTCCGTCTTGGACGGTGAAAATATTGGGGCGGTCTGGAAGGCTGGTCAAAACCGCTGGCAGGTCAGCCACACAAAATTTGACTCTGTACCGCATGGCGGGGGCGACAGCTTAGCCGCGCTCTTTTTAGGGCGACGTTTGTTGGGAGAGCCGCCAAGCAAAGCTTTAGCAAAATCAGTAGCCGCTATTTTTGAACTTATGCGGGCCGCGGATACCCTAGATGCAGGCGAATTACCGCTCGTCAGAATGCAGGCCTTTATAAATGACGCCATTGCATTAGAGCTGCGCTCATGAGCGAAGTCATTATATATGGGCACCTCCCCGCAAAATTTGAGGCCCTGAGATCAACCATCACGCAAAATTACGCGGAACATGAGGAGTTAGGCTTTCAGTTTTGCGTCATGCAAAATGGAAAGACCCTTATCGATATAGGCGCGGGGTGGACGGACCGCCGCCGGACACAATCCGTCAATGAAAACACATTATTTGCGGTGTTTTCCTCGGGCAAAGCCGCGGCGGCCCTCGTCATAGCTTGGCTCGTAGAACAAGACAGAATTGGATATGACCAACTTGTCGCGACAATTTGGCCTGAATTTGCGCAGGCCGGAAAAGAGAGCCTAACCATTGGCCAGCTTATGAGCCATCAAGCCGGATTGTCAGGTATTACAAATCCAGACTGGACGCCAAAAGATTGGTTTGATTGGAATAAGACGACCGCGCAATTGGAACAGCAATCGCCCATCTTCCCGCCCGCTAGCGCGTCAGGATATCATCCGGTGACCTACGGATTTTTAGCCGGAGAAATTGCGAGGCGGGCCGATAGTGACCAACGCAGTTTGGGGCGCATTCTTCGCGAGGAGCTATGCCAAGCGGCTGGGGCGGATGTCTGGATTGGCCTCCCGCCGTCAGAACATGAGCGGTGCGCGCAAATGCAAAAACCCAAAGCCCTCGCGGATATGGGAGAAATAACAGAGGCCACCCGCTGGGCTTTTTTGAAACCTTGGTCGGCTCCGGGCGGCATGGACGCGGCGGCTTGGCGAGAGACTGAGTTTGCGGGGTCAAATTGCCACGCAACCGCGCGCGGACTGGCGAAACTTATGCAAGCCGGTGTGGACGGAAGAATTGAGGATGTCCCAATATTATCTGAAGACACCCTCGCCGCCTTTTCAAAATCCCGCATAAAAGGACAAAATCTTGTCCTTCCTTTCGAGATAGATTTTGCGGCAGGTGTCATGCGCAATGATCCGAATTTTTTCTATGGTCCCAATCCCGATACGCTCGGTCATAGCGGCTGGGGCGGCTCTTGCGTATTTGCAGACCGGGCCAGCGGATTACATGGAGCCTATGTGATGAACCGGCAGCGCAATAGTCTTTTAGGGGACATTCGTTCCCGCGCGCTCATTGATACGGTGTATGGGGCCTTATGAGTAGTTTTATTGAAAAATTATGGGAGCTTGGCCCAGCCCTTGTGAACGGCACACCTCATGCCCGCGAACTCGGGATGAAATTTGTGGCGGTTGACACAGGTATCGCCACATTATCTCTACCTTATAATGTCGCATTGATCGGTAATCCAAAGTCCCGCGTTATCGCGGGCGGCGCCGTAACGACTCTTTTAGATCAGGCCTGCGGCATGGCCGCCATCGCTGGCTTTGACGGGCTAGCCCAGCTCGCGACATTATCTCTACGCATCGATTATCAACGCTCCGCCGAGCCCGGTAAAACCATATTAGCTGAGGCCGAATGCTATAAGACAACGCGTCATGTCGCCTTTATTCGCGCTATTGCCCATGACGGCGATCCAAGCGATCCCGTCGCAACGGCTCAAGCGGCCTTCATGTTAACGGGACCCGTTCATAAAACACCCGATGAGCCCAGCACAAAAAGCGGAAGCAAGACATGACCCAAGACTTAGCTGTTCGTCTCATCAATGGGGTGCCCTATGCAAAAACACTCGGTATCAAAGTAGATTTTTCCGAAGGCAGATTGCTGCTGATTTTACCTTACCAAAAAAGCAATATCGGGAATCCGACGCTGCCCGCTTTGCACGGCGGCGCGATTGGTGGCTTCATGGAGGTTTGCGCCATGGCTGAACTTCAACGGCGGTCACCAGATTTGCCCCTGTCGAAACCCATTGGCGTCAACATTGATTACCTGCGGCGCGGGAAACCGATTGATACCTATGCGCGAGCGGATATTTTTAAGGAGGGGTCTCGGGTCGCCAATGTACGGGTCAGAGCTTGGCAAGATAATATGGAAGAACCAATTGCCGCTTTGAGCGGACATTTCCTGCTCCCAAAACGCTCATGAAAGCTTTGGATATCTGTAGCCAATCACGTTGGCAAAACCTATGCGATAGCTTGGACATAAGTGATGATGGAAAGATATTTGATAAGCTTGTCAAAGCGCATGCCGAGCCGCAGCGCGCTTATCATACATTAGATCATATCGCGGCCTGTC
Organism: uncultured Algimonas sp.; assembly: GCA_964576955.1. GTDB lineage: Bacteria > Pseudomonadota > Alphaproteobacteria > Caulobacterales > Maricaulaceae > Litorimonas. The sequence continues at coordinate 3,227 of CAZNXP010000071.1, read as the reverse complement.
TGAGACATTTGGATGGTGTGAAATCTAAGACGGTCCGCCCGCAAGAGATTGAGATGGCACTCTGGTTTCATGATGTCGTTTATCAACCTTTTTCAGCCACCAATGAGGAAGATAGCGCGCAATGGGCGGTCGATTGGCTCACAGAACGCGGGACGGCGGAACCTGTCATAGACCGGATAAAAGACCATATTTTGGCGACAAAAGCCCACGACGCACCAAAGGATTTGGATCGGCGTTATATGCTCGATATTGATCTGTCCATTCTTGGGACGCCGCCAGATATATATGACGAATTTGAAGATAATATTCGGCGCGAATATAAACGCGTTCCGAGGATCATATTTCGCAAGAAACGCAAAGCGATTTTGAAGAGATTTTTGTCTCGGCCTAAAATTTATATGACCAGTCATTTTCATAATGCTTTAGAGGAGAAAGCACGGGATAATATTGCCCGCGCGATATCGAAACTCTAATCTAATTTAAAAACGGCTTTTGAAACTCTGCGCTAGCTGCACCTTTGCCGCCTCGCCCGAAAGCATCTCATTTCCGCCCACACCATATAACGCGACAACCTCAAACCAATCATTTCCAATGCCTTGGTTCAAAAGTTCTTCGGCGGAGAGACAATGTCGTCCCGCCTGTTCAATTAATTTAAAATCAATGGAGCCAATCGCATTATAGGTCCGGTAGATAACTTCTGTGCACACAAGGCGGTCCGTGGTCCGAAAATCAAAAATGAAATCATATAATTTTCCGACATGCGTACGGGCACGCGAAAGTGCCTTTGAAATGTCTGCGCCATCAAGCTTAGGCCTGATGACTGTAAAAGCATCGACCTGCAGCGTCTCTTCAATATCCCGAAGCAAGACCCCGTCTTTTTTGGCCTCAAGAATATCTGCATCCTGCGCGCCAAGCCATAAGGCAGAATGCGGCCAAAACCCGGGCAAAAATACGTTACTCATCGCGTCATCATGACGCGTCACAAATACATCCCCGGGACGAAGAACTTTGCGAATACTTTGTATAGTTTCGGGCGTCACCCGTTTTGGAGCGCGTGGGGGTTTGACAAAAGGAATTTTAAGATCAGCAATATCTGACCCCATCATTTCGAACACCGAAAATACTATATTCCGCCCGGCTGACATTTGGCGGCGTTTGAGCGAGTGACGAAAAAACCGGCGATATCGAAGCAAATGCTTTCCGCGCGAGACGGTGGGCAAGTCTAAGCTTTCGAGAATTTGAGATATCTCTGGCGGCGCCGCAGAGTCGACCTTCTCCCGGTGGGTATCATAGGTTTCGCAGGCGCGGTAAAATCCGCGCATAAGAAAGGCGGAGGTTAACTGACGATAGACCCGCGTAAAACTCTTACGCTTTAAATCATATCTTTTGTCAGCTTCGTCTAGTTTCCTCCAAACGAGCGGGCGCTCACGCGCAAGGTCAATAAGATGTTCACCCGTACGAACAATCATTTCGGCCGCGCAAAAGGCAATAGAAAACCCGTACCAATCCGCCTGCGTCGCGGACTCAGGCTGGCGTTGCACCCGTTTGGCCGGCAATGGGAGGGCTTGAATGACCTCCCATAAAGCCGAGCGGATAGCTAAATAACGTGTGTAGGTTTCGCGCAATCGCTCATCTTCACTGGGCTTAAAATAACCACGAGCCTCGGCGGCAAGGCTATCTTCTATGAGGGCCGAAATATGCTTATGAGTTGGCAGAGCGGCAAAAGCGGCAAGCACTGTGGAAAGCGCACTATCTATTGGCTGGGCAATCATGTCACGGTCGAAAGGCTAGTCCTGAATATCTAAAGTCTTTTGACTGAATAGCCTTTCGCTTTTAGCATAGCGGGAACCCCATCGTCGCCGACCAAATGGCCTGCACCAACAGCGATGAAGTCTGTCCCAGAGCCCTTTAATTCAGTCTCAATTTGGCCGACCCAATCCTCATTGCGGACCTTAAAAAGGGCATCATAGACTAAAGGCATATCGGCTTTCATCTCATCAAGGAGACCATCCTCGATATCATCAACATCTCCAACCGCCCAATCCTGCGCCACCTCTTTTAACTCTTCGATGCCTTCATCTAGATCCTCCAAAGTTTCCCGCAACATCGTCATTTGCGCTGCTGCAGGAAGTGAAGCGAGCATTTGCATTTGCGCTTTCGCGGTTTCTAAGGCGCGGATTTTTTTACCTTTAACCATAGGGTGAAGCTGCGTCTCAACGCCAGCTTCGGGGTCGAACCCAGCAGATACTAAAGCGCCGGCACTGATAAGGGTAGAGACAAGCCATGGCTGCATAGAATTGACATCCTCCACAGACATGCCCAAAACGGAAACGGCTTTTTCTAAAGCCTCAACTTCGGGCGGCGTTAACTGAGAGGACAATGCACTTCCAGCAGAAAAGCCGAGCTCTATCACGGACTGCTGCAAAGACGGATCGTTTTCGGACCCAGGCATGATTTCAAACCAAACCTCTTCGGCATCCGCCAATCGTCTCAAAAGTTCTTCGGATTTCCATTCAATTTCTGCTGGAAGGATATGAAAGGTTGGATAGAGCGTGATTTCTGAATCGGCATCGCTGACGACCCACATGGGCGGCTGCGGCGGGAGCTCAGTTGTCGATTCAGCTGTTTGCCCTGAAGTACAAGACGCTAAAAAAAGCATACATGGTGCTAAAACTATGGAATTTATTTTGAGGGGCATAGGTCAATACTCTTGAATGAATGGACTAATTTTGAAGCTATCAATTTGGCGTAAGATAGAAAAACACGCGGGAAAAGAGATATCTGACTAAAAAGCTCGTAAAACGTGTTAAGATTGAGCCGTTTTTCGAAATCTTGCCTCATTAAAACGCAAAATGCCCTATTGGCGGACCAATAGGGCATTTTGCGTTTTAATAAGGAGGGTAATGCATGTCATCTTTGAAGAATTGCATGACATGTTTTGTATAAACCGGGCGGTGACCTACTCTCCCGTGCCTTAAGACAAAGTACCATCGGCGCTGAGAGGCTTAACGACCGAGTTCGGGATGGGATCGGGTGGGGACCTCTCGCAATAACCACCCGGTCAATGCAAAACATGTTATAAATAGTAAAGATATCGTCTGAACAGTTCCATGAGATGGACATTTTAGTCCACGCGCATGGGCGCTAACGTTTCTTGTTTTAGTCATTTTGCTTCCGAAGAAGCGGGCGACTTTGGCCAAGAAACAATCTGAAATGAATCAAGCCAA
>CAZNXP010000070.1:0-8576 GCA_964576955.1 uncultured Algimonas sp. | reverse complement strand
TGTCGGATAATAATAGTCCTTGGGGGCCAAAGCCAGGCTCTAGTAATAATGGCGGTAAAGGTGAGGGTAATTCGCCTTGGGGAAATGGCGGCGGTCAACGCCCTAAAAAACCCCAACGTCCAAGCCGTGAAAATGTCATCGAAGGGTTTAAATCCCGGACTGGCCGAGGCGGCGGTGGAAACCGCGGCGGCGGAAATGGCCAATTGCCTGAGTTTAACATCCCAATTTGGGTCTTCTTTTTGGTGCCTTTGGTTTTGTTAGCTTTTTCGTCGATTTTCACGATTCAAGGTAACCAGCAAGCGGCCATCCTTCGCTTTGGTGATTATCAACGTACTGTCGGGCCAGGATTGCATTTTAAGTGGCCAAACCCAGTTGAGAGAAAATATGTTCGGGACGTCACAAACCAGCGCGAAACCCTTGTCGGTGTCAGAGATAATGCCGAGTCGCTGATGCTCACGGGAGACGAAAATATTGTCGATATCAACTTCGCCGTACTTTGGGTTATCAATGATTTGGAAAGCTACCTGTTCAAAGTCGACCAACCAGAAGATCTTGTGAAGTCAGCTGCGGAGTCTGTTGTCCGTGAAATTATTGGTAAAAATGAACTAGACCCGATTATTACGACAGGCCGTTCACAATTTGGCGGTGAAGTTCGACAGCGCCTACAAGAATTACTGGATGAATATGAGTCTGGTGTTCTGGTTAACGACGTTCAATTTCAAAAAACCGACCCGCCAACCGAGGTTGTTGACGATTTCTTGGATGTTGTGAACGCCTCTCAAGAAGCCGAGCGCGCGATAAATGAAGCTCGCGCTTATCAGAATAAAATCGTCCTTGAAGCAGAAGGTGAAGCAGCAAAATTACTCCAGCAAGCCGAGGGTTATCGTGACCGCGTTATTGCAGACGCCGAAGGTGAGGCGCGTCGTTTTGATCTCATCTATGGCGAGTATAAATTGGCGCCGCGAGTCACGCGTCAACGCATGTATCTCGAAACGCTTGAAAAAGTATATTCCGATTCCGAAAAAATCGTTTTGGACGGAGATGCAGGGTCAGGTGTCGTGCCTTACCTTCCACTTGAGCAACTGAATAAGAAGGGGAACTAGTCATGAACCAGAATAAATTATTTCTCTTTGGCGGGATTTTTATAATCCTCCTGCTCATTTTATCCCAATTTTTCTACGTCACACGCGAAGACCAACAAAGTTTGGTGTTGCGATTTGGTGAACCCGTGCGAATTGAAAATGCTTACGGCGTCGAAGAAAATGCGGGCTTGAAATTAAAGGTCCCGTTTTTCGAAACGGTGACACATTATGATCGTAAAAACCTAGTTTTAGACCTTAAAGCTCAACCCATTCTAGCCTCTGACCAAGAACGTCTCCTAGTGGATGCATTTATTCGTTACCGCATTACAGATGTCCAAGCCTTCTATGAGGCCTTCGCGACGCGCCCGCGCGCGGAACTGCAAATGAGCAATGTGTTGGACTCTTTGATTCGCGACACACTTGGTTCTGTTGAATCGCAAGAAATTATCTCCGGTAAGCGGGTAGACTTAATGAATGCTATTGAATCACGGGCGAATGAACGTGCGGAAGCTGGTAAATTTGGTCTCATTATCGAAGATGTTCGCATTAAGCGGGCGGACCTACCCCAAGAAAACGCGGACCGCGTTTTCGAACGGATGGCTGCTGACCGCCAAGAACAATCCGCGGAGAAACGCGGTGAGGGCGAGCGGTCGAAACGTACCATCACAGCGGAAGCCGAGAAAGAAGTCGAAATTCTTCTGGCCAATGCGCGCCGTGATGCTGAAATCATTCGCGGTGAGGGCGACCAAAAGCGAAATGCGATTTATGCGGAAGCCTATAATAAGGACCCTGAATTCTTTGCCTTTTACCGTTCTATGCAAGCCTATGAAAAAGGCCTTGTTGGCAGCACGACTTATGTCCTCTCTCCCGATAGCGATTTCCTTGGTTACCTTGATAATCAAGGCGGCGTCCGAGGTCGCCGCTAAGTCCGCCTTATGGGAGCGATTGTCTTAGTCGCCATCGGTGGGTTTATCCTGCTGGAAGGGCTGATGTGGGCGATTGCACCGACGGCCATGCGCCGCGCTTATGATCAAATGATGCAGCACGTCTCGGATAGAGACTTGCATATTGGCGGCGCGGTTGCCGTCTTTATAGGCACCTGTTTATTTGCCCTGGGCGCCAAGCTCATTCTTCAATGACGCAAATGTAAGCGTTTCTACGCAGTGTTGCCCTTGGCAGACCGCTACATATCGCTAGGATAGACTTATGACATTGCTTCGAACCGCCGCCCTATCCCTTGTTTTTGCCGTTGCTGCTGTTGCGGTGACGCCGCATGTTTCGGAAGCCCGCGGCACGCCAGATGGTTTTACCGAACTGGCCAAACGGCTCTCTCCCTCTGTGGTGAACATTTCAACCGCGCAGACGATTGAAATTGATACGTCTGAGGCCAAGCCTTTTGGAGAAGGGTCACCACTGGAACGGTTCAATGATTTCTTTGGCGGCCGCGCCGACCGCGACGGACGTGTGAGCAAATCTCTCGGTTCCGGTTTTGTAATCGATGGCGAAGGACATATCGTCACCAATAATCACGTCATTGAAGACGCTGACCTAATCGAAGTTTCCTTTCCAAATGGCGATACATTCGAAGCCGCATTGATTGGCCGAGACCCTGCGACAGATATTGCCGTTCTCAAGATAGAGATAGGCGACGGAATTCCAGCTGTACCTTGGGGCGATAGTGACGCCGCTGAAGTGGGCGAATGGGTCATCGCTATTGGTAACCCATTTGGCTATTCTGGTTCTGTTGCCGCTGGGATTATTTCGGCACGGAACCGCGATATTTCATCTGGCAATTATGATGACTTCATTCAGACAGATGTGGCGATTAACAAGGGTAATTCCGGCGGTCCCTTGTTCAACATGGACGGCGAAGTCATTGGCGTGAACACGGCCATTATCTCGCCAACAGGGGGCAGTGTCGGGATTAGCTTTTCTGTTCCAGCTGAGCTTGCGAAATCTATTGCGGCGCAATTGATTGAATTTGGCGAGACACGCCGCGGATATTTGGGCGTCAGAGCTCACCCTGTCAGCAAGGATATCGCCCTGAGCTATGGCCTCGACGACGCGCAAGGTGCATTGGTTAGATCAGTTGTTGCAGATAGCCCCGCTGATAAAGGCGGGCTACAACGGGGGGATCTCATCCTATCTATCGGCGGCAAACCTTTGGAAGAGTCCAGACTTTTATCACGCCGCATTGCGGAAGCGGAAATCGACAAGCCTGTCAAAATCGAAATTTTGCGCAAGAAAAAGCGCAAAACACTCACGGTGACAATCGAGAGATTAAAAGAACAAGTCACGGATGAGGAGAAAATTCGCCGAGAAGTCGCTGCGGGTAATGCGGAAAGATCTGTTGCGGGGATTTTCATCGAAGCTCTGAGTGAAGATGTCCGAGACCGTTATCGTATTGACGATGACGTCAAAGGTGTGCGTGTCGTCAAAGTTGAGAAACGCGTGACGGCGAGCGGTAAGATTTTAAAAGGCGACATTATTGAAGAAGTCGGCTTTGAATCGGTCTCTACGCCAGCCGAATTTGCGGAAGCCATGGAATCTGCAGCTGAGCTTGATGAACCTGTGACCCTGCTTATCAATCGAGGCGGAAATTATATTTTCTACGCCCTTAATCCAACGAGCTAACTGGCTTCACAAAGGCTATGGGCTGTCATGAAACCTGTCATCTGTATCGCAGGTCCAACTGCAAGCGGTAAGAGCGCGTATGCGGTTGAGGTGGCGCAGGCCTTGGACGGCGAAATCATCAATGCGGATGCCCTGCAAGTTTATTCCGACCTGCAAATCCTATCAGCCCGTCCAATGACTGAGGAGATGGCTGACCTTCCGCATCATTTATTTGGGCATGTCTCTGGAAACATCCGTTATTCGACGGGTGAGTGGCTCCGCGATGTAGAGCCGCTAATCTTTGATGTGCTTGCGCGCGGCAAAGCGCCAGTCCTTGTTGGCGGGACGGGGCTTTACGTTCGGGCGCTTTTGCAAGGGCTAGCTGATATTCCACCTATCTCTGAACAGGTCGCTAACGACACGGCGGAGCGCTTAGCTCGCAAAGGCATTGAAAGTCTTCGCGTCGAGGCTGAGACATTAGACCCCGCTGTAACCAGCCGCGTTTTGGGCAATGATCCGCAACGGCTACAACGTATCGTAAATGTTGCAATCGCGACGGGCCGTCCGCTGTCTCTCTGGCAGGCCGAAACTAAGCCATTCGTTCCGTCACGCTTTGCAAGATTTTGTGTGCTGACACCACCGCGCGAAAAGCTCTATGCGCGTATCAACGCCCGCTATGATGAAATGTTGCGAGCAGGGGGTATGGATGAGGCGAAGGCAATATTTGCAAAAGGCTATGATGAGAGCTTACCCGTTATGAAAGCGATTGGGCTTCGGCAGCTCCGAAGTTATTTTCAGGGCGAGGGAACGCTCGACGAGGTCATCGAGGATGCGAAGCGAGAAAGTCGCCGTTTCGCCAAACGTCAAATGACATGGTTCCGCAATCAACCGCCAAAGGGCGTGATGATAGAAACTCAAGAACAAAGAGCCAATTTTCTTCTACAGCTCCAAGACGTGAAGCTGTGAATTCGCGCTCTCTTTTCTGGCTGATAGGCAGTCTTGCCGTACCGATTGTCTTGGTCGGTTTAGCGAAACTTCTGTTCGATATTGATCAGGCAGAGCTGTTCGCTTTGTTGCAATCCCTCTCGGACTCACCATGGGCTATCCCTATAACGATAGCCTTATTCTGCGGGCTGGCCTTCATAGGCGCGCCTCAATGGATGTTGATTATGGGCACGGTGCTCGCCTTTGGTGTTTGGGAGGGCGGCGCTCTGTCTTGGGTTGGCAGTCTTGCGTCTGCGAGCCTAGGGTTTGGAATTGGGCATGGCTTAGGCGCTGAACGTCTCCAGCGGGTCGATGCGAAGCTTGTGCAAAAGCTAACAGCGGCCGTGCGTAAGAATGGATTTATGACGAGTCTTGTTGTTCGTCTCGTGCCAACAGGGCCCGCTATTCTCGTGAATTTGGCGGCCGGCGTTTCCCGTATGAAATTCCGGCATTTTATTGCGGGGACGGCAATCGGAATTATTCCAAAAATCCTAATCATCTGCTTGATTAGCCAGGGATTGATATCTGGGCTTTCAGGTAGCATGATGGCGGTGTTCTTTGCAGGCTTAGCAATTGCAGCTATTATACTCTCTTGGGTTGCGCGAAAGCGATTGCAGGCACGTTCTGACCTCTAATTCGGAAAAATGCAGTTTTTTTTCGAAATATCCGTGTCGATTGCTTGCAAATTAGCTAAAGGTTAATCATGAGTCTTGACAAGAGGACTCGGCACTAGCTGATACCTTAAACTTGAAATGAGCGGCGTATGAAACGCAGCCAATTAAACCGGATTATTTATGTCGTTGCTTGACGCATTTTCCACAGACCTAGCGATTGATTTGGGTACAGCGAATACCCTGATTTATGCCAAGGGTCGCGACATCGTTTTGAACGAGCCGTCTGTGGTGGCCTATTCAATCAGAAATGGCCGTAAATTGGTGCATGCGGTCGGCGAAGATGCGCGAATGATGTTGGGCCGTACGCCAGGCAATATTGAAGCTATTCGCCCAATGAAAGACGGGGTCATCGCTGATTTTGAAGTCGCGGAAGCCATGATCAAGCACTTCATCACAAAAGTGAACAAGAAGAAATTCAGGTTAGGCGGCACGAAGGTCGTTATTTGCGTACCCGCTGGCGCGACAGCTGTTGAAAAACGCGCGATTTACCAATCGGCGCAGCAAGCCGGGGCCTCAAAAGTCTTCATCATCTATGAACCCATGGCAGCGGCTTTGGGCGCGGGACTGCCTATCCATGAACCGTCTGGATCAATGGTTGTCGATATCGGCGGGGGGACGACTGAAATCGCGGTCTTGTCTCTCGACGGGATGGTTTACTCTCGGTCTGTTCGTGTCGGCGGCGATAAAATGGATGATGCGATTATTCAATATGTGCGCCGCACCACAAATTTACTTCTGGGCGAAATGAGTGCGGAGCGAGTTAAAAAAGAAATTGGCACAGCCATGAAACCGGAAGATGGTGAGGGCATGACCGTCTTGATAAAAGGGCGCGACCTGATGAACGGCGTACCGCGCGAGATAGCGATTAACGAGGCGATGATTGCTGAAAGCCTTGAAGAGCCAGTTGAGCAAATTGTCGATGCCGTGAAATTAGCGCTTGAGGCGACTCCGCCTGAGTTAGCTGCTGATATTGTTGATAAAGGTATTATGCTCACGGGCGGCGGGGCCTTGTTACGAAATTTGGATGCCGAGCTTCGCGAGCGCACGGGATTACCCGTATCTATTGCAGATGCCCCACTCTCTTGTGTCGTGCGAGGATCAGGTATTGTCGTCGAAAATTTGAAAAAGTGGAAAATCGTTTTAGAAGCTGGCGTCTAGCGAATTCGCTTCAAGGGTCGAAGGCTATAACCTAGGGAATATAATATGCGAGGCAGGGAAGGTCCGAATGCTGGCATAACCCGTTTCGCACTTTTCGGCGCAATCATTATTTCCTGCTTACTCATCAGTTTTCAGCGTAATTCCGAAACACAATCCTCCGGAATTGAAGTCACGGCGCAAGAAACAGTCTCGCCTCTAGCGAATATTCTGGCGGTCCCGCTACGGCGTTTCGAAGGTTTTTTCTCTCATTTGAGGGATAAGCAGTCGGTCGAAAATGATAATAATAAGCTTCGAGATGAAATTTCAATGCTGCGGGAACGTCAAGCCCGTTATGATAATTTGGCGATGAAAGTAGCACGCTATGAAGCTATTTTGGGCGTGGATACTGAAACAGATGTGCCCTTGCGAAAAATTGCGGCCCGCGCGATTGGTGAAACAGATGGTCCGTTTCTACGGTCATTGCTTCTGAATGTGGGTTCGCGCGACGGCGTGGGTATGGGAAATCCCGTCATGTCGACAGATGGATTGATAGGGCACGTTATCAATTTAGGTCCGAACACGGCCCGCGTTTTGCGCGTATCCGATTTAAATAGCCGAATTGCTGTCGTCTCTGCTGAAACAGGGTCTACCGCTATTCTCGCTGGAGATAATACACCGCTTCCAAAATTGTCTTTTGTTAATCAGCGGCAGCAATGGGTGTTGGGGGACCGCGTTATTACGTCTGGCGATGATGGATTTTTACCGAGGGGTTTAGAGGTGGGGTTTGTTGTTCAAGGTGAAAATGGGGGAATGCGGGTACGCCTTTCAAGTCATTCTTCGCCTGTAGATTGGGTTTGGGTTTCGCCCTATCAGAGACTTGAAGCTCCCGAAGATTCGGAAAATCCCGAAAATCCCGAAGATGCCGTGAGGGCAGACACTGCGGATATTGAGGCTTCGAATTCGCCATGACCTATTTAGGTGTTCAAATTGCGATTAAGAAAAAGAGACCTGCCTTTATCGCGGGTGCGGCTCTTTTCTTGACAGCGGCCATGACAATTTCGGGATTCAATATTTTCGGCTTCCGTTTCGGATTCGAATTTTTGCCGCTCCTCGTTCTTCTGATTTGGCCCAGACGTGCCCATACGGTTTTGTCTTTGACCTTAGTATGGTTCGCGGGACTTTTTACAGATTGGGCAACAGGTGATATAACCGGGCAGTGGGCGCTCATTTTTATTTTAATTTGGGGGTTTTTGAGACCAGAGATGCGAAGTTCTCCATTTGCGCCCGTAAGTTTGTTTTTCGTTTGGCTTTTGATTTGCCTGATTACGATACTCGTTTTGTCCGTTTCGGGTTATTTCATCTATGGCATAATGCCCGACATCTCGCCGCTTGGCAGGCAGATGAGTTTAGCGACTCTCCTATTACCCGTTGTCCTCATTCTGCGCCGCGCTGTTGTCGTGCGGTTAAAAGATTTTGACGATTGGGGTTGATAGATATGCCCCCAACGTCAGGACCGAATAAAATCGACAGAAACCTCATCACGCGGCGCAGCGCGGTGTTAGGTATCGGCGGCTTAGGCATATTCGGTGTGCTGAGCGCCCGGCTGTATCAGCTTCAGGTCTTGCAGGCTGAAAACTATCGGACATTGTCGGATAACAACCGTTTCAATTTTAATATGCTCTTGCCGGAACGCGGCGTCATCAGAGATCGTTTCGGCGTGGCCTTGGCCTATAATCGACAGAACTTTAGATTGGTTATCATACCAGAGCGCGCGGCAGATGTTGGTGAAACACTAGACCGTGTCTCGGCGATTAGCCCGCTTTCCAATGGACAAAGACAACGGATTGAAAAAGATATTCGTCAAAATCCAAAATTTGTCCCCATCCTCGTAAAGGATAATGTGGATTGGGAGACCTTCACCGCCTTGAACATGAGATTGCATGCCTTGCCTGGTATTGTGTCGGAGGCAGGGCAGGGACGCGCCTATCCAGAAAATGGCGTTTTTTCACATGTCTTGGGGTATATTGGCCGCGCGGGCCTTAAGGACATAGAATCTGATGATGATCCGCTACTGAAGCAACCGACG
>CAZNXP010000069.1:0-8821 GCA_964576955.1 uncultured Algimonas sp. | reverse complement strand
CAGGTGCTCTACCAGCTGAGCTATAGGGGCACTGTCTGGTGGGGCGCACTTAGCGTCCGTTTGGGCGGCTGGCAAGCGGCTTTCTCCCTGCCGCCTGCACTTTTTTCACCTCTTAGGCAGCGCCCGCGTCTCTCCTTCGAAACAGGGCGTAAATTGCGGCCATGACTCCCCAGCCAATTAGGATATGCCCGTAATCCATCAAAATCCCCGCGAGGCTATAGCCATCATAAAGACAGGCATAGGCGAGGAGCGGGGCGCCAAACATGAGAAAGAGCCAAAAGGCTATTTCCAGGCATTTCGTCAGTGTTTTTGCTCCGGCCAGATTAATGACCCAGAGGAGGCCTAAGGCTTGCGCGAGTGTGATGAGTAATCCCCAGACTAAAATCATCGGGCCTTGAGCTTCGGCTATGGCTTCCGTCTCGGCGAGCGTCATCCCGGATGCCGCTAGCCAGACATCCTGAAACAGGAAAGCATACCAGACAAAGCCGATCATATAAAATGCGAGGGTCGCCAAAATAACGGCGAGCCAGCTCGTGTTGAATATCTTTGGCATGTGTTTGCTCTCCCCATTTGTTTTGTTTTTTTGGCTCAAGATAGCGCGGTCGCTGAAATTTGGCAATTAGGCCTCGCCTCGCTTGCGTCAATTCCTCTTGAATGCCCGCGTGACAGCGGTAGAAGCGCGATATGTCAGATAGTAAACCAACTCGTATTCTCGTCACCTCTGCGCTGCCTTATATTAATGGGGTGAAGCATATGGGGAACTTGGCGGGCTCTATGTTGCCCGCCGATGTCTATAGCCGCGCTATGCGCTTGCTGGGGCATGAGGTCCTTTATATTTGTGCGACGGATGAGCACGGCACGCCGGCAGAGCTTGCCGCGGCGGAAGCTGGACTATCCGTCTCGGACTATTGCGATCAGATGCATGAGGCGCAAAAGGCCGCGGGCGCTAATTTTAAACTCTCTTATGATTATTTTGGCCGGTCGAGTTCGGAGGCGACGCACCGGCTCACGCAGGAATTTGCACTCGCGTTGGAAGCCAATGGTTTCATCGAGGAGCGCACATCTCAACAAGTTTATTCTGTGGCGGATGGCCGTTATTTGCCTGACCGCTATGTCGAAGGCACCTGTCCAAATTGCGGCTTTGAAGCGGCGCGCGGAGATCAATGTGATAGTTGCGGGAAGCTGCTAGACCCCATTGATTTGATTAATCCATATAGCGCTGTCTCGGGCAGTCACGACGTTGAAATTCGCGATACGAACCATCTTTATCTGAAACAATCGGATATGAGTGGCCGCCTGCGCGATTGGGTTGAAACGCACCGTGCAGATTGGCCTGCGCTGACGACGTCTATTGCAATGAAATGGCTGGATGAGGGCCTCCGCGACCGCGCCATTACGCGTGACCTCGCATGGGGCGTGCCTGTCGTCGATGCCGAGGGTAAGATACGCGAAGGGTTTGAAGGCAAAGTTTTCTATGTCTGGTTTGATGCGCCCATTGCCTATATTGGCGCGACACAAGATTGGGCCGCTCAAACTGGTGGCGATTGGGAGACATTCTGGCGCACGGATAAGGGCGCGGAAGAGACCCGCTATGTTCAATTTATGGGTAAGGATAATGTCGCCTTTCACACGCTGTCTTTCCCGACGACGATTATGGGCAGCCAGCAACCTTGGAAACTCGTGGATGAGCTGAAAGCCTTTAACTGGGTGACCTGGTATGGCGGGAAGTTCTCAACGAGCCAAAAGCGCGGCGTCTTTATGGACCAAGCCATTGATATTGCGCCGTCAGATTACTGGCGCTGGCATCTTATGGCGAATGCGCCAGAGAGTTCCGATGCGGCCTTCACTTGGGAAGACTTCCAAGCCAGCGTCAATTCTGATCTCGCCAATGTGCTCGGCAATTTCGTCAACCGCATCACGAGCTATTGCGTGAAGAAATTTGATGGCGCTGTCCCGGATGGCGGAACCGTCACAGAGGCAGAAAAATGGCTAGAGGCGGAGCTCGAGGAACGCCTGCCGCGTTTAGTCGAATTTTATGAAGCCCGCGAGTTTCGCAAAGCTATGGCTGAAACCCGCGCAATTTGGGCGGCGGGTAATGAATATCTGACGCAGGCGGCGCCGTGGACACATTATAAAACCGATGTCGACCAAGCCGCGATGGGTGTTCGGGTTGGCCTAAATCTTGTGGCCTTATTCGGCGTTTTGGCCCAGCCGATTATTCCTGATGCCGCCGAGAAAATTCTGGATGCGATGAATATTCCTGAAGAGAATAGAACCTGGATATTTAGGGGCGCTAAGAGCTGTATGAATGCGCTCCCGATTGGCCTGCCTGTGTCTGCACCGCCCGTTCTATTCACGAAAATTGAAAGCAAAGATATTGAAGCTTGGACTGAACGTTTCGGCGGCGCGGGATAAACAATCTGGGCTTGACCTAGATAGCTATAATGCGGACATATTTGAGTGATGATAGATTTTGGAGAAGCCGTCCGCCGATTTTACGGTAATTATTTAAAGGCCGATGGGCGTGCGCAGCGCTCTGCCTATTGGTGGGTCGCGCTCTATCAGCTTATTATCTATACGGTTCTCATTATTGTCCTCTTTATGGCCGATGGCTCAGAGCAAATTTTAGAGGTCATCAATGAGATTTTGGGCGGCAATACAGACGCAGAATTTAGCGATGATTTCACCCTTGGGACAAGCGGTCTATTGGCGGCTTTTTTAATGGCTATTTTTGCCATCGTGAATTTTCTGCCAAATATCATGCTGCAAATCCGGCGGTTCCATGATTTGGGGCAAACGGGATGGCTCGTGCTTGTTTTTAGAGGGCTAGGCGCACTGCCTTATATTGGTGTGTTTTTCGATATCGCGAATTTAATCTGGTTTAGCGTTCAGGGTACGAACGGCCCAAATCAATATGGTCCTGATCCCTTAAGTAGTGATACCGACATATTTGGCTGAACCTTACGCTGTGATTCCCTCACCAAGTTTTGGAGAGGCGTAGCGAGCAAAATTATAAGCTGACGAAAATGGCCGCTCACTCGGCTTTTGCGTGTGATTTCATGGTTTGTTTACGCTGCAAAGAGGAAAACAGCGTGAAAAATGACACAGACCATAGGATTTGTGTTATAGTAAAACTCTGAGCTAGACGAAACCAGAGCAGAAAGGCTGCCCATGCAAATCCAAATCGCCTCTAAAGGAATCGATGTATCACAAGCGCTCCGCGAGCGCATAACAGACCGGTTAGAGGAGATGATGGATAAATATATTCATCGGGAAGGGGAGGCCCAAGTCAGCGTCTCGCGCGAAGGGTCGGGTTTTCGAACCATATGCTCCGTTCACTTACCGTCAGGCGCGTCCATGGAAGGCCAAGGTCAGGCACAAGAAGCCTATCCAGCGTCTGATGAGGCCTTAGAACATATTGAAAAGCGATTGCGGCGCTATAAACGCCGCCTCAAAGATCATAGTCAGCGGGCCAAAGCCAAAGAAGCGGCCATGTTCGTCTTGGAAAATCCTGTAACCGAGGACCAAGAAGAAGATAGCGCAGATGGCGTTCAAGATGAGCCCATGGTGATTGCAGAAAGTACGCGAAAAATACGCACGCTCACCCCGGGAATGGCTGCATTAGAGCTCGGTTTGGCAGATTCGGGCGTTGTTGTTTTCAATAATGCCAAGCATGGCGGTATTAATGTCGTGTTTAAACGGGCAGATGGCCACATCGGCTGGATTGATCCTAAATCGAATTAACGCCTTGTTTTTACCGCTTAGTGACCAATTATTAAGCTGACTCGAGTAATTGACGTTTAAATCTACCATATATAAGCGTCCGGCGACTGAAACGAACTTAGGATCGGGGCGAGACGGTCATTGCTTAAGCCATTTTGCTTTCGGCACGTTTGAAAGATGTGAGTTCCCCCATGAGTGATAGTTTATTTACAGCTGAAAGCGTGATTGTCGACTTACATGTCGGCTCGCAGAAGCAGCTCTTCCAAGAAATGGCCATGCGCCTGATTGCCGCCAATAATCTAGATATCGCCGCGCGCGACGTTGTCGCAGCCGCGATGGAACGTGAACGTTTGGGGTCAACGGGTGTTGGCAATGGCGTGGCGCTACCGCACGCCCGTATTGAAGGCCTCGACCGCGTGATGGCAGGTTTTGCGCGCTTGTCTGACACAATGGAATTTGACAGCGTGGACGGACGGCCCGTCGATCTTGTCGCTTTTTTACTCGCACCCGCAGATGCGGCAGGGGCGCACCTACGCGCTTTGGCCCGTGTGTCCCGTCAATTGCGACGCGAGGAAAACCGCTCGCGCCTTCGCTCTGCACCGGATGCTTTAAGCGCCTTTACCATTCTGTCTGACGATTCGGTTCAGCGCGCGGCGTAAAGCTCCTAGCTTGCAACACAGCTTAGCCGCTGTCATAAAACAGCGTCCTTTTGTTTAAGCAGAGCCGCCTCTTTGAAGCCTAATAATCCATCCCGATTGTTTAACCGAGAACTCTCTTGGTTGTTTTTCAATACGCGCGTTTTGGAAGAGGCAGAAAATCCGGCTGTCCCGCTGATAGAACGGGTTAGGTTTCTGTCCATATCTGCGTCTAACCTCGATGAATTTTATATGGTGCGGGTTGCGGGTCTTCGGGAGCAGGTACGGGCAGGCATAGCGCAGAAGAATTCAGCCGCACACCTACCGTCAAAACAGCTTGTGAAAATCAATCGGCGCGCAGGTAAAATTGTGGCGCGGCAAAATAATTGCTGGCTTAAATTGCAGGAGGAACTTTCCGCCTCCAATATGAATGTTCTGCCTGTGTCGTCTTTATCCGATAGGCAGGTGAAAGATCTACGTGCGACATTTGAGACGAAAATCCTCCCCCTCTTGACGCCGCTTACCGTTGATCCGGCGCATCCCGTTCCATTTATTTCGAATCTCGGCTTTGGCATTGTGCTGAGCCTAGAAAAAGCGGAGCGGGACCCACTCTTTGGTTTGATAACTGTCCCGCATAGCGTGCCGCGCATGATTGAATTAAAGTCCAGCGGGAAAGGCAAAGACATTGTCTTGGTCGAAGATGTTTTGCGGACCTTTGCGCCGATTATATATCCGGACTTTGATATTACCGCGTCAGGCGTTTTCCGAATTACCAGAGATAGCGGGATTGCGGTGGATGAACGCGCTGAGGACTTAGTGCGGCATTTCGAAGACCTCTTGCGTGAACGGCGCAGAGGGCGCGTAATTCGTCTTGAAATCAATCAGAAAATGAAACCGGCTCTTCGCGATTTTCTCATCACAAGTTTTGACTGTGCAGACGAAAAAATCGAGCAAGCGGCCGATGTTCTTGGCTTGCGAGATATCTCTGAATTGGTAAAGGGCGGAAAAGCTGATCTTCTTTTCCCGCCATTTAAAGCGCGTTTTCCCGAACGTATTCGTGAATTTGACGGCGATTGTTTAGCCGCCATTGGGGCGAAAGATATTCTCGTTCATCACCCCTATGAAGCCTTTGAAGTCGTGATTCAATTTCTCCAGCAGGCCGCCCGCGATCCAAATGTTGTGGCGATTAAACAGACTCTATATCGCACCAGCGACGATAGCCCAATTGTGCAAGCGCTTATCGATGCGGCGGAAGCTGGAAAAAATGTAACAGCGCTTGTTGAGTTAAAGGCACGTTTTGATGAGGCCTCAAATTTACGCTGGGCGCGAGATTTAGAACGCGCTGGGGTCCAAGTTGTTTACGGATTTATAGGCTATAAAACCCATGCCAAGGTTAGCCTTGTTATAAGGCGAGAAGGCGACGCGCTAAAAACCTATACGCATTTGGGGACAGGAAATTACCATGCCGTAAATGCGAAAATCTATACGGATCTCGCGCTCTTCACGGCGGATAGGGTTATCGGCGAAGATGTTGGCAAGATATTTAACTTCGTGACGAGCTATAATGAACCTCAAGATTTGAAGAAATTATCTGTCGCGCCTCTCTCGCTTCGCGAAACATTAGAAGGGCATATAGACCGCGAAATTTTACATGCGCAGGCCGGGCGTCCCGCGCATATCTGGGCAAAGATGAATGCGCTCGTCGATCCCGAGATGATCGAAAAACTCTATGAAGCCTCGCAAGCCGGCGTTAAAATAGATCTTGTTGTTCGCGGAATTTGCTGCTTGCGGCCCAATGTAGAGGGCATGAGCGAGAACATCCGTGTTAAATCCATCATTGGCCGATTTTTAGAACATTCGCGTATTGTGTGTTTCGGCAATGGGGCCGCTTTGCCGTCTGACCAAGCTTTAGTGTTCATTAGTTCGGCAGATTGGATGCCGCGCAATTTGAACCGGCGAATAGAGACCTTGGTGCCAGTCGAAAGCCCTACTGTGCATAATCAAGTTCTTGACCAAATCATGATGGCGAACCTACTCGACACGACAAATAGTTGGGAATTGCAATCGACGGGACGCTATATCCGCGTGCCCGCCAAAGAAGGCTATCCGCCCTTTTCCGCCCATAAATATTTTATGGAAAATCCGTCTTTGTCTGGCCGAGGGGCTGCCTTAGCGGATTCCGCGCCAGAGCAATTGGAAGACACCGACTTACCAGCGTCGCAGATTTTTGAACCCAAATTAGTAGGCTAGCGGTTCGTGGCAAAAAATATGCGCCAACTCGCGGTCATTGATATTGGCTCAAACTCCGTTCGCTTGGTTATTTATGATTTATTCGGCGCGCATTTCACGCCTGTTTATAATGAGAAAGTCTTGGCGGGTCTGGGCCGTGACTTACGGGAAACGGGCCGCTTGTCTGAAAAAGGCAAACACATGTGTAAAGAGGCCTTATTGCGCTTTTCCCAAATTATTGAGGCGAGAGGCCTCTCTGCGCCGATTATAGGGGCAACGGCCGCCATGCGGGTGGCAGAAGATGCGCCCGATTTTGTGGCCTCGATTTTGGACGAAACGGGCTTTGATATCTCGCCGATTTCAGGGGAAGATGAAGCGCGTTTTGCCGCGCTAGGTCTTTTATCCAGTAATGATCGGCGGAATGGAATTGGCGCCGATTTAGGCGGCGCCAGCCTTGAGCTTGTACGAATAGAACCCGGTTTGAAAAAAGACGGCGCAGCCGTGCGAGGCGTGTCTCTGCCGCTCGGTCCTTTTGATGCGATTGGCGGTAATCTCTCTGATTTAACCTCAGCAGATTATGCGGCGCGGGCCGCGGATTTAGATGAGGCTTTGGGCAAAGTGCCCGGCTATTTGGATGGCGAGGATATACTCTATTTAGTTGGCGGCGCCTGGCGAAATCTCGCCTCTGTCTATCAACAGCGCATTGGCTATCCGATGCGAACCTTACAGGGTTACCGATTGCCCGTTAGGGCCGCGAAGGACTTGGCGCATTGGGCTTGGACCGACGGTATAGATGATGTGTTGAACTGGCCCGGTATGCGAAAAGCGCGGGCGGAGACACTGCCTTATGCGGGATTGATGCTCGAGCGCCTCATTCACCGCTTTTCGCCAAAATATATCGTTATTTCTATGGCGGGCCTACGCGAAGGCTTGATCTGGAATACATTGCCGGAAGCGGTAAAAAACCGCGACGCCTTGATTGATGGGTGCCGCGATTTTGCGAGGGGTTTTGTGCAGGCGGAACATTTTGGCGCGCCGCTTTATCGGTTTCTCTCGCCGCTTTTACCCATCCTGCCGAGGGGCTTTGGTGAACAGGCAGATGCGCGTTTATTGCAAGCGGCTTGTCATTTGGCGGGGCTTGGGAAAAATCTACACCCGGACCACCGCGCGGAATTAGTTTTCGAAGATGTACTTTATGCGCCCGTATCGGGTTTGAGCCATGAAGGACGTGTCTTTCTGTCGCTGTCGCTTTTCCGGAGTTACACCGCCAAAAAACAACCGCCTGTTGCGGATTTGATTGAGGATTTATTGACGCAGCCCCAGCGCCATGCCGCCGCTTGTATCGGCGACGCCATTCGGCTAGGTATTGTGGCAACAGGGCGGACGCCCTCTCTGCTCAGCGAGTTTACCTTGGAGGTAAAGGGCGACGAGCTGCATCTTAGCTGCGGCCCCGCGTTTGGAGCCATGATGACGAAACAAGTGAAATATCGGTTGGAGAAATTGGCGAAATTATTGGCTCTGACCCCTATAACATCTCCGAGTTAAAGCAGGCGGATGACAAGAGAGACTTGTCAAATGGAATTATTTCTGCGTAGGCTAGCATATATTAATATAACCGGAGAGCCGTTTTCAAATTTCATAAGAGTTTACAGCCGAATTATCGTCTAACAAGGGGCCACTCGCTATGAGCGCATTGCCTCATCATATCCTCAATCTTGAAGACGCCGCGCCTGTCAGTCAGGGTAATTATCCTTGCCTGATTTTGAATGCGGATTATCAACCGCTCTCCTATTTCCCCCTGTCTCTTTGGTCCTGGCAAGATGCAGTCAAAGCCGTGTTTCTGGACCGCGTAAACGTCATTGACCATTATGAGCAATGTGTGCGTAGTCCGTCATTTGAAATGCAAATGCCGTCCGTTGTCGCACTGAAGGATTATGTTCCGCAAAACCGCTCACCCGCCTTTACGCGGTTTAATTTATTTTTACGCGACGGTTTTGAATGTGCCTATTGTAAATCGCCGAATGAGCTCACCTTTGATCATGTTATCCCGCGCCGCTTAGGCGGTAAAACAAGCTGGACAAATATTGTCGCCGCCTGTTCGAGCTGCAATCTGAAAAAAGGAGGGCGCTTGCCGAAAGAGGCCCGTATGCACCCCGCTGTTCAGCCCAAACAGCCCACCATGCATCAATTGCAAAGTCAGGGACGGCGTTTTCCGCCAAATCACTTACATGAAA
>CAZNXP010000068.1:0-8822 GCA_964576955.1 uncultured Algimonas sp. | reverse complement strand
TGTAAACGCGGCGTTAACCCTCTTCGTTCAGATTTGTTAACGAAATCCGCATTTGACTCATTTTGAGTCGGCGCGCGGATATACCCGTTGAAAGGCCGAACAGACCATGATTCATCGTCCGTATATTTTTTCCGTGTTACTCGCAGGCACTGCCCTGCTCGCGGCAGGCTGTTCTATCGCCCCGCCCATCACGCCTCAAGAAACGCAAATCAAGTCAGATTTGGATGTCGAGAATTTCCTCCCAGCCACGCGTCAAATGCGCGATGCCATTGAGACACAGGAATTATTCGCACAAGCCGCCTTTTGGTCAAATGAATATCATCTCAACCCAAGTGATCTCGAAGCCGCTCTCAAGCTCTCCTCTGCCGTTCGCCGCCTCGGCAATCCCGGCCGCGCCGTTGAGATTACGCAAACAACGCGAGCACTCTATCCGCGTGACCCCTATCTTATTGCCGAATATGGGGCAGCCTTAATCGCGACAGAGCGCTCCTATGACGCCATACCTATTTTAAACGAAGGTATCTCAACAACGCCAAATTACGGACGGCTCTGGTCATTAAAAGGCGCGGCCCTTGACCAACAAGAACGGTATGCCGAAGCCCGCCAGCATTATGACCGCGCCCTGCGCATCACGCCCAATGATCCGAATGTCATGGCAAATATTGGCCTAAGCCATGCTTTGTCAGGGGACCCTGCTACAGCGGAAGGTTGGCTGCGCCGCGCCGCCAACCTACCAAATGCCTCGGACAGCGTAAGACAAAATCTAATTCTCGTTCTGCAGCTCCAAGGAAAAACTGCGGAAGCGCAGAACCTCTCCAACTCAATAAGGCCGCAAAACAACTTCCCGTCCGTGCGGCCCGCCCATAATCCGGCGCCAGTTGCGGCGCAGGCCCGGGCAAACCCATTACCATTGACCAAGACAAACCCAGTGGCGTCTTCGCCCCAGAACTTCCAAGCACAGGGTTTTCAACCACAGGCCCGTCTTCAAACAAGCACGCCGCAAGGTCAGCAATTTAAAAGTGCCTCAGAGGCTGTGCGGGCTATTGCTGCAAAACGGGCCGGACAACCTGCGCCTCAGGGCCGAACCTCACAAGTCTATGCGCAAACAGCGCCCAGCCAACCGGCCGCCGCCAAACCCCAAGCCTATCCGCCACAAGCCTATCCACAACAAAATTATGCCCAACAACAAGCCGCGCCTCAGGGTGCCTATGCGCCAAATTCGCAGCCTGACCGGCGCGCGCCCAATAGGCGGCGGCGCTAGGCGCGTTCTCACATATTAAAAGAAAAGCCGCTTCACAGAAAATGAAGCGGCTTTTTTATATCTCTGAATTTAGGCGAGCCTGAAAAGTTAGAATGCGGCAAGTTAGAATGCGGCGGTCATCCGAAGGGCGGCGGGTGTCAAGATGACGATAAATAGCACAGGCAAGAAGAATAGGATCATCGGGACCGTCAGCTTCGCCGGAAGCGCCGCCGCTTTTTTCTCCGCTTGCATAACCCGTAATTGACGGTTTTCATTCGCCATTGTCCGCAGTGTATCGCCAAGCGGCGTACCGTAACGCTCCGCCTGAACAAGCGCAGTTGCCACGGCGCGAATACCGGGGTGATTATTCCGGCGCGCAAGGTTCTCATAAGCGAGGCGGCGAGAAGTTAGATAGGATAGTTCCGCAGTTGTCAGAGAGAATTCTTCTGCCAATTCAACGGAAGAGTCGCCCATTTCTTCTGCTACCCGCGCAAAGGCCAATTCAACCGACATACCCGATTCGACGCAGATGAGCAGCAAATCAAGCGCATCTGGAAAGACAGGCATGATGGACGCTAAGCGCTTTTTCGCGATATTGGAAACCATAAGCCCGGGCAAGTAATACCCAAAGACGACTAAGCCCAATGTCCCCGCAACGCGCTGGGTGAAATCCCAATCTGCGATATTCAAAATCATAAAGGCAATGAGCCCGAAGAGTAATAAGCCGAGCGGCAAGACCAAACGCGCCATATAGAATAAATAAATAGGCTTCTGACCTCGGAGGCCAGCTTGCGCCATTTTATCTTTCAAATCAGAGGCTTCCAGGATTTTTTCCAAACTGAAGCGATCAACGAGATTTTTCGCCACGCCTTTACCGTCAGCGCGCAGTCCGGCTTGTTTTTGAAGATTATCCAGGCGGTTTTTTCGCATGCCTTCGCGGGCCGCGGCAACGGATTCCATCCGTTTTTTCTTATTATTGCCTTCGAACATTGGAACAACGACGATCCAAAAAGAGGCGACAAAAAGTATTGCGATTAGCGCGGAACCGGCACTGCGGAAAAGGGCAAGGGATTCTGGACTCATGACGTGATCTCCTGCCTCCCTAGAACTTGAAATTAATCATTTTGCGCATCATCAAAGTCCCTGCGACCATCATGCCTGCACCAATCATCATGTTTTTCTGACCCGTCGTCGTCTTATAAAGATCATCCATATAGTCAGGGCTTGCGATTGTGACGAGCAGCATAACGATGATAGGTAATGAGCCGATAATAATCGCTGAAACTTTGGCTTCGGCAGACAAAGCCTTGATTTTTTCGCGTAAGATTTTTCGGCCGCGTAGAACATTTGACAAATTCGCTAAAGCCTCGCCCAAATTACCACCTGTTGTCTTTTGAATATTCAACACGGTCGAGAAGAAATTCACTTCGGAAATTGGCATGCGCTCATACATTTGATCGAGACAAACATCGATTGGGATTCCGAGGCCCTCGCCTTCGACAACACGGCGGAATTCCGCCCCTAAAGGATCTGGACTTTCATGCGCAATAATTTTGAGGCAATCGCCAAGAGGCAAGCCGGTTCTGACGCCGCGAACGATAATATCCATAGCGTCCGCAAAATGGGCAGTGAACTTTTTTTGGCGGCGATTAATCGCACTATTTAGTATAAAGCGCGGTAAGCCAAACCCCATGACAAAGGCCAGCGCTAGCGTCGCTTTAAGCGGAAGGCCCAATACAAATGGAATTGCGAAAAAAATAACAGCAAGGCCCACTGAGCCCATTAGAAAAGTCTGCGGCTTCATGGACCAATCGGCCTGCATGAGGCGCGATTCAAGGGACTTTGCTTTTTTCTTCTTTGATTTTTGACGTTGTTCAATCTTACCAAGCGATTCTTCAATCTGCTTTCGGCGGCTTCCGCTATCTTCGACTTTCAGCTTGTCCTTAAAACTCGATCCAAGAGATTTTTTACCCGAAAAATCCCGCACACGTTTGGTTTCAGAAGAGGATTTTTCTCCCCCCATGAGAAGCAAGCCCGCGCAGACCACAAGCCCAGCGGCGCAAAGCGCGAGTATGGTATGCTGTTCCACCTAGGAACCTGCTTCATCCAGCGCCTCGGCTAGATCTTTTTCAAGGTTGAAATAACGGGCGCGATCCCAGAAAGCAGGACGGGCAATACCGGTCGACTTATGTTCGCCAATGATGTTTCCATCTGCATCTTCGCCGTCCATTTCATAAACGATCAAATCTTGCGTGACGATAACGTCGCCTTCCATCCCGATGACTTCGGTAATATTTGTAATTCGTCGAGAACCATCGCGCAGACGCGTCGCCTGAACAATCACATCAACGGAGCCAACAATCATCTCGCGAATTGTTTTCGCGGGCAGCGAGAAGCCGCCCATTGTGATCATAGATTCCAAACGCGAAAGAGCCTCGCGCGGTGAGTTCGCATGGAGCGTTCCCATTGACCCATCATGGCCCGTGTTCATGGCTTGCAGAAGATCAAAAGCTTCCGGTCCCCGCACCTCACCCACGATAATCCGTTCAGGACGCATCCGTAGACAGTTTTTCACGAGATCCGCCATTGTAATCTTACCCTTGCCTTCCAAATTTGGTGGGCGGGTTTCAAGGCGCACAACATGCGGCTGTTGAAGTTGCAATTCAGCGGCATCTTCGCAGGTAATAATCCGCTCATCCGGGTGAATAAATCCAGTTAGCGCATTAAGCAAAGTTGTCTTACCAGAACCCGTACCGCCAGAGATGACGATATTACATTGGCAGGCGCCAATAATTTGCAGCACCCGCGCACCCGCAGGCGAAATAGATTTGAAATTCACGAGATCGGCAAGACGTAGCTTGTCTTTCTTAAATTTCCGAATGGTTAGAGCGGGGCCGTCAATAGAGAGCGGCGGCGCAATCACGTTCACACGAGAGCCGTCTAAAAGGCGCGCATCACAAATCGGCGAGGCTTCATCAACACGGCGGCCTACTTGGCTCACGATCCGCTGACAGATATTCATCAACTGCGTATTATCGCGGAACCGAATATTGGTTTTAATCATCTTACCACTGGTTTCGATGAAGACATGTTTGGCGCCATTGACCATGATATCGGCGATATCGTCTCGGGCCAGAAGTGGCTCAAGCGGACCATAACCGAGAATATCGTCACAGATTTCTGTAATCAGCTGATTTTGCTCATTTACCGATAGGCGTACATTTCGGATGGCAATAATTTCATCGACAATTGTACGAATTTCTTCGCGCGCTTTGCCAGCATCCATACCCGCCAGAGCCGAGACATCAATGGTCTCGAAAAGGGCGTTAAAAATCGTCGCTTTGGTTTCGTAATATTCCTCGCTCGGCTCATCGCTACGCGGCCGAGGAGCTGGCGTGTTCGCATGTACCGGCGCGTCGAGAGATGACTTTTCATCTTTTTTCTTAGGCGCGACGGGGGCAGCCTGTGTTTTTACTGCCGCAGCTTCTGAACGCTTACCAAACATCTAGCCTTTGTCCTTCTTCAGGAAAGAGAGCTTAGATTTGCTATCACCTTTTGGCTTTTTCGGCTTACCGCCGCCGATGGACAATAAGCCCTTCTTGGTGACAGCTGTGTCGACTTTAGGACCCATATCAAATGACCCTGTGCGTAGGCGGTTGGCGAGATAGGATAAGCCTTGAACAGTGGAGGCCGCAGATTTGACATCTGACAACATCTTGCCTTCATTGGTCGCTTCAAAATGGCTTTCTGGATCCCATCCGATGACAATATTTGGGTCCTGCCCGACCATCGCGCCGAAGTCTTTGACAGAGATTTCAGTTTTCGGGGACATGCCAACACAATTTAAAACCAGAATAGGCTCTGGATCATTTGGACGTTGGGTCTTCAAAAACTCTATAAGGTTTTTCGCATTTCGCATGCCCGCCAAATCAGGTGTGGCTGTGACAACGACATCATCCACAGAGGTGAGAATATTCGTTGTCCAATCCGTCCAAAAATGCGGCATATCCAATATAGAAAGCGGTGAAATACCTCTGACCGCATTCACAACCGCCTCATAGCTGGACGAGTCCATGACAGGTTTTGTATTCAGGGACCCAGATGTCGGCAAAATTGAAAGTTTTTGCGTATGGCGGATCATAATCCGGTCCATCAATGTTTCGTCCAAACGATCGGGCTCACCCAAGGCCTCTTCAAGGCCTGACATATTATCATAGGAGAAATCTAAACCCGTTGTCCCCCAGCTCGCATCTAAGTCGATAAGGGCCGTCTCTTGCATAAGGTTCTCGGATAAAACCCAAGCTGTATTATGGGCTAATGAAGAAGATCCCACGCCGCCTTTTGCGCCAAAGAAGGCTGCAACACGGCCAATAAAGGGCTGTTCTGGATCGGAGTAAAGTTCCCCTAATGCGCGGATGACATGTAGCGGATGCAAAGGCGGTACGAGGTAATCAGAAATGCCTTTATCCATGAGCTGACGATAGAGGCGAATATCATTAGCCGCGCCAATCATAACCACTTTGGTGCCTTCATCGCAAACACTTGCCAATGACTCGAGTTGGTTGAAGAGTTCCTCTCCCCGCATTCCGCTCTCAATGATGATGAGAGAGGGCGTATTTTCTTTGTGATAAAACTCAATCGCAGCCGGAAGCCCGCCCATGTAAATTTTTACATTGGTGCGCTTCATGCGCCAATCGCGGGTCGTCTCATTAATGCAATGCGCTGTTTCTTGACGGTCGCAAAAGGCATGAACGGAGATAGACGGAAGCGGCTTTTCACCTTCGTCGCGATTTTCATTTTCGAGCGGCGCGTAACGCTGACCCATGGCTTGACCTGGGGCTTGAGCAGGCGCTTGACCGGGAGCATGGCCAGGGATCGCGCCCGGAATAGCGGGATGCGGCACTTGACCATTGGGTAAAGCGGCAGGGGGCATTTGCGCAGGCGCGGCATGACCTTGCGGCATAGGCGCTGGCGCCATCTGCGGATTATGCATGGGCGCGGCAACCGGAGGCATTTGTTGCGGGGCGGCGGCGGGCATAGGACGCGGCTGAACGGCCTGCGGCATAGGCTGCGGGACCATTTGCGGCGCCATCTGCGGCATTGGAACGGCTCCCGTCGGAACAGGCACCGGGCGCGGCTGTGTCGGCGCGGTAGGGTATGGCTGCGGCTGTGTCATTTGTGTCATAGCTTCGTCTTCGATTCAGGTCTTTTGCGCATTAAACTCTAATTACTTGTGCCAACTTGTTGCGCTGGGTTTATCTGGGCCGCTGTTGGAGCCCCTTCGATATATTGATCATAAATCACTTGTCTGCGTTGGGCATTTGGTTGGCCAAGCGCATATGGCTCAAGTAATTGACGCGGATCCGTAATCATTGCAGCGATATTTGCCGATTGAAAACACCCGAAATTCCCATGCGGTTGGTTACCATAAGTATTCGCTAGATTACCAAGTTCGCGGCAATCTTGAGGGATCGCGCGCAGGGTTCGGTAGGAGACAATGACGGGTGCAGGCGCGCCTAATCTTGACGGATATTGACCCGTTTGGACGGTATTTGGATTTAGCCCGCCTTGTGCCATTAATCCGCGGATGATAGCTTCGGCCTGTTGCGTGCCAAGGCCAGACACCGCATTTGCGGGACGATTAATATATAACGCCCCTTCGCCGGAGCGCGCATAGCCGTCTAAAAATTGCGCAACGGCAAGTTCATCGCGGGCGGATAATTCCAACCCATTTGGCCGCGTATAAAGCTCCAATCGTTCAATGGATTCCGCAACATTTATAGAATTACGCAGCTGCGTTGGCGGAAATGTTTCATTCGGCGTCGCGCAGGCGGCAAGTCCAAGGCCAGATATCAATAGGCAGGCTGTGAGAATAGAATTTTTCATTGTGTCTTACGCCTTTTCTCAATCAACCACATGTCCAAAGGGTCCCGGTAGGGAGCTTTGCTGGATTTTTGGTTGGCCATTTTGACTATAAACTTTGTTCAAACGTCCCAAGAGCAAGCTTTCGGTATCATTTGCCGCTAGGAAGCCATCTCCGGGTGTTTGCAATCTATCTGGATGAGTCGAATCGACCAGATAAGGCGTTACCATGATGACAACTTCTGTCTGGGTGGATTGACTATCTCGTCCGCGGAAGAGAGCGCCTAAACCCGGTACATCTTTCAATCCCGGTGTCCCGTCGACAGTTGAGCGCGTTTCTTCTCGAATTAATCCGGCAATGACAAGACTTCCGCCAGCTGGCATTTCAACAACTGTATTGGCTCTGCGAACTCGAATACCCAAGACGCTTTCCCCGTTATCGGAGACAAATGCGTTTTCTGTAGTCGGCTCTGAAACTTCTGTGCTGATGGACAGAGAAATCAGGCCTTCTGAGAGCACTACAGGGGTGAAACCGAGCGAAACACCAAAGGGTTTGAACTCAAAGGATCGCACTAACTGGCCATTTTGGTCTTGTGTTGCGCCAGAGAAGATAGGAATCTCGCCGCCCGCCAAGAAATTTGCCGTTTCACCAGAAATAGCGGTTAAAGTTGGCTCCGCGAGTGTCCGTACTAAACCTACGGATTCAAGCGCGCTTAGAGCGCCGCTTAGAGAGGTTAAATCCCCGCCGCCGAAATTATTGAACGTGCCGTTTGCTTGTAAACCATTTGTCAAACTTGGTCCGACTTGGCTCACAAGAGAGACTGGACTTCCTCCAAGGTCTCCAATGGCGCTAAGATCCAAGCCCATTTGCTTCGTCACGGAACGTTGCATCTCAACGATACGGACCTTCAACATGACCTGGTCTTTACCTTCTATTGCAAGAAGATTGACGATTTCACCTTCGCCGCCGCCTGCGCCCAGCCACATGCGAGCAAGCTTCTCTACAGTATCAGCCGCCGCTGCATTCGGCACAGCGCCTGTCAGCAGGATATTTGAGTTAAATACTTGAACTTCAACGTTACTATCGGCCGTATTTTTCGAGATTAGGCCTTGCAAACCGTCAATATCACGCTCGACACGAATATCGACATTCAAGAGTTCACGGCCGTCATGGCTGTAAAAATATACATTTGTTTGCCCAGAGGCTTTGCCAATCAGCATGGTCCGGCGAGACGTATGCACAACTGCTTCGACCACGTCAGGATTTGAGACAATCACATCCATGACATTTTCTGGTAATTCGATAACTGTCGACTTTGAAAATGGCAAAACGATAGACCGATTATTCACACCCGTACCCGGCTGCTGAATATTTACGCTCGTCGCTGTATTTTGAATATGCGAATAGGAGCGCGTCCCAGCGTCCACAGGGGCGCTTAAAAAGCCAAGCGAGCCTAAAACCGCTATGGCAGCGGTTGTAGATTTACGAATTTGGCGCGATTTCATAAGTTTCATTGTACTTCCGCCCTAATTTCTTTGCTGCAAAGCAACAGATGTCGGCTCGCCATTTCGGTAAACTGTCAGCGAAGATTGCCCAGGATCGCCGGCTTCTTCTTCTTTTCGGTTAATTTTAGCGGCACTACGCCCTTTAGAACCAGACCCATTCACACCGCGGAGTGTCAGATATATATCACCATATCCTTCAGCCTCTTGCAGGAGT
>CAZNXP010000067.1:0-8824 GCA_964576955.1 uncultured Algimonas sp. | reverse complement strand
CTTCTTACATCGTTTGGAGTGAACTAATGGACTACACACTGTCAAGAGGATAAGTTGACCAATGGCTCTAAATTGGTCCTACCAATGTCACTATTTTTTAAACTGTGACAAATCAGCAACAAATGCCGAGCGCCGTCAAAATCCGTAAAACATGGGCTTGGCCCAGCCATGTTCAATTTATAATGAACTCAGAGAATTAGCGGTTCCGCCAAGCGCGAGATAAAGCGCAATACGGGCGTCTATGATTTGGCCGCGCAAGGTGATTTCAACACTATCGGCCTGAAAACTGCGCTGACGGAAGGTTAGAACATCCAACAGATCAACAGCGCCTTCCTTATATTGAATTTCTGAAAGCCTGAGGGTTTCGCGGGCAGTTTCGGCATTTCTGCTAACATGCGGCGCGCGTTCAGAGAGAGTGCGAATATCGTTCAAGGCCGTTTCAACGTCAAAATAAGCATCCAAAGCCGTTTGGCCATAGTCAGCCAGCGCTTGTCTTTGACTGGCGCTCGCCACGTCGATTCTGGCCTGCGTCAACCCGCCGTCAAACAAGACATCCGCGAGCCGCGAGCCCAATGAATAAAAAATTGAAATCGGATCAAGCAAATCGGTGATATTTCCAGACCCTGTATCAATGCCCCCAGAGAGGTTCAGGCTAGGCCAGCCATCTGACCGCGCGCCGCGGGTCGCTTGAAAGGCGCTGAGCACAGCGAATTCAGACGCCACAACATCCGGACGCCGCCGCAGCATTTCTGTTGGCGTGCCCGTTTCAAACAGCGGAAGCAGGTCAGGAAAATTCGCGGCAACGGCAATATCTGCATTTGGATATTCGCCGAGTAGCGCCTCTAAGGACAAAGCCGCCGTCCGTTTATTCGCCTTGGTTATGACAAGATTATCTTGCGCGTTCGCGACATCTGACTCTGCTAAAACAAGCTCACGGCGGGAAGCCGCGCCGAGTTCATAGCGCACATTCACAATACGGTAGGTCTCCTCTTGCGCTGCTAAGGTTTGCTCGCTCAACGCGACTAACAAGTCGGATTCAATGACCGCAACATAGGCCCGCGCCACCGCCGCAATAAGAGCCTGACGCGCATTTTCATAGACCGCGCGCGTGGCTTCCAGATCATATTCCGAGCCTAAAATACCTGCATCAATCCCGCCCCAGAGGTCAGCTTCCCAACTCGCGCTTAAGCCCGCAGAATAATTATCAGCAAAATTACGGCCTTCCAGCGCCCCGCCCCCATTTGAAGACACATCTGCGCCTATGAGCGGCAAGCGCGCCGATTTCGCTTGAGTGACAATCGCTTCTGACCGCGCAACATTTTCAGCACTGGCCCGTAAGGACGGATTATTTTGCAGCGCACGTTCAATATATTCATCTAATAAGGGGTCCGACACGACATCGGCCCATCTTTGCGCCAGCTCGCCATCGGCCTGCTGCCCTAACACCCAGCTGGCGGGGGCAGATAGCGCGGCGACCTCGGATTGGAGCGCATCAGACGGCGCCGTCCCAAGGTCAAATCTCGAACCAAGGTCAAATGTCGAACAACCGCTCAGGCTGAGCGCAAGTGCCGCGCTGCAGATAAGATGAGAAATCTTAGTCATGGCGAAGCGCCTCAATAGGATTTAATTGCGCCGCACGACGGGCTGGAAAAAAACCGAAAAACAAGCCAACCACAACAGAGGCCCCGATTGAGACAAGCGCAATAAAGGGCGAAATATTAACTGGAAAATCCCCCATTTTGGAGGCCAGCCTCGCGGCCCCAACCCCTAACCCCGAGCCGATAATACCGCCAATCATGCAAAGGCCGAGGGCTTCAAAGAGAAATTGTCCCAATATGTCTTGTCCGCGCGCGCCTATCGCCATGCGCAAACCAATCTCGCGGGTACGTTCTGTCACAGAGACAAGCATAATATTCATGACGCCCACGCCTCCAACAATCAGAGACACGGCCGCGGTAAAGGCTAATAAGACCCCAAATGTCGCTTGGGTACTCGAGCGCGCCCGAATGAAATCGGCAATGTTGAACACACGGAAATCATCTGATTTACCGGGACGAATGCGGCGTATCGTGCGCAGACGCTGCTCTAACTCATCTTGCGCTTCGGCCATATCAAATCCCGGCACAACGCTGACTTCAATAGAAGAGACATAATTCGGCGTTGTTGGATGCCCGCCTAAGACGCGGTTACGCGCCGTAACGATAGGCACGATGATGACATCATCTCTATCGCTGCCGAAATTAGATTGCCCTTTGCTCTCCAAAACGCCGATAACGGTGAGCGGAACATTATTCACGCGAATGCGTTGACCAATCGCATTGGAGCCCTCGAATAAGGTGTCGGCGATGGTCTTACCAATCACGGCCATTTCCTGACCAGACGTCACATCGGCATCTTCTAATATGCGGCCTTCAGCGGCGCCCCACGCTTGACTAACGAAATAATCCGTATTCACGCCGTGAATAGATGTACTCCAATTCACATCGCCTGCGACAACGGTGCCGGAGCCATTTATCCGTGCACTGACCGCGAGAGCATAAGGTTCGCTTTGCAGGTCTTTAATCGTCCCATCGGTAAATGGCGTCGCCCCGCCCGCGCCGCTAGAGCGCCCGCCGCGGCGGTCGGCCCCAGGGCGCACGGTAAGATTATTTGCGCCAAGAGATGAGATTTGCGCATCGACTTGCTTTGCCGCGCCGTCACTAATGGCCATCATGGCCATGACCGAGGCAACCCCGATCATAATGCCCAGCATCGTCAGGAAACTCCGCAAGGGGTTACCCTTCAAAGCTTCTAAAGCCGAGGTTAAAGCGACACCAAATTTCATGAGCTGCGCCTCTTATCTTGATCTAGTCTTCCGTCTCGAAAATAAATTGTCCGCGAGGCATATTCGGCCACTTCCGGCTCATGGGTAACGAGAATGACGGTTATCCCCTTTTCGCCCAATTCCGTCAGTAGAGTCATAATCTCTTCCGAGGTTTTTGTGTCGAGCGCCCCTGTAGGTTCATCTGCGAGGATGATTGACGGGGAGCCAGCCAAGGCCCGCGCAATCGCAACACGCTGCTGCTGCCCGCCCGAGAGCTGCATGGGACGGTGGTCCATCCGGTCCCCTAATCCTACCAGCTCAAGACATTCCGCCGCGCGCGCGTCTATATCTGCAACAGGGGTTCGCGCGTAGCGTAGCGGCAGCTTTACATTGGTGAGCGCCGAAGAGCGGCCAAGGAGATTAAATTGCTGGAAAACAAAGCCCAGCGTTTCATTGCGTAAATCGGCCAGCTCATTCGCGCTCATCTGCGCAAGGTTCTTTCCCTTTATGGACAGCGTGCCTGAGGTCGGCACATCCAGCGCGCCAATTAAATTCATTAGAGTCGATTTACCCGACCCCGAAGGTCCCATGATAGCCGTCATTTCGCCGGGCTTAAAATCCAGATTGACGCCGCGCAAAGCATGAACTTCCTGCGTGCCCATGACATAGGTTTTCGTCACATCACGGCAGGAAATCAGAGACGTATTTTCAGGTGAGGCTGTCATTGGGCCAGACCTATTTGCTCTCTGCGCCAGCGCGTACTCGCGTCACAAGCTCATCATCAACCTCTGCGCCGCGCAATATTTCAGCATAAGCCCCATCTTGCAGTCCCAAGACGAGCGATTTTTTCTGAAGTTTCCCTTCTTCGGCAGGTGTATAGGCTTCCACACGGGTCACAGAGGCCTGAGCATTTATTTGCTCTTGTACCGCTTTATATTCTTCGCTGGTTAGGTTGCGCAAAAGGACTTTATCCGTTGCGGCCTGCATGCGCTGACGCATCGCATTACGGTCAAATTGAGCGCGCTCGCCTAAAGCCGCGCGGACAGCGGCAAATTCAGTCCGCATATCGGCTTGAATCGCATCCCTCTTCTCTTGGCTGATATCAACATTATTGAGGAGTTGAAGCGCGCCGCCGCCCGGACCTCCACCTGGACCGCCCCGCCCGCGGCCCTGTCCGCCGCCGCGCTGAGCTTGGCCCGACGCTTCTAAAACCTCTGGCCCGCTTGATGGCGGACGGAAGCGAATAGCCGATTCGGCGATGCGCAAGACATCCTCTCGCTTATCCGCCGTAATTTCGACATTGGCCGTCATGCCGGGCAGCAAGCGGCCTCTTAGATTTTTCGCCTCAATCACGACCGTATAGGTCACAACATTTTGGAGCGTTTCAGAGGCGAGCCGAACTTGCTCAACCGTGCCTGTAAAATTTTGATCGGGATAGGCGTCGACTGTAAACTCGGCGGCGTCGCCCGCATTAATACCGCCAATATCAGCTTCGACAACAGAGGCATCAATTCGGATGTCCTCTAGGTTTTGCGCAATGGTGAATAAGACCGGCGCAGAAAAACTCGCCGCAACGGTTTGGCCGACATCCACATCTCTGGAAATCACAACGCCGTCGATAGGCGAGCGAATGATGGTCCGCTCTAAATCAACCTCGGCCGACTGCAGTGAGGCTTTTCTCTGGGACAAGGTGGCTTGTGAGGTTTGCAATTGGGCGCGGCTCACATTTAAATTGGCTTTCGCCACAGCAAGCGCTCGCTCATTATCTTCCAATGTCGATTGAGCCACAGCATCCGCGGCAAAGAGCGCTTGTTGGCGCGCATAATCGCGTTCAGCTTGGGCCAAAGTGGCTTCAGCACTTTCAATATTAGCGCGCTGTACCGACAGGCCTGCCTCAGCGCTTTGAACATCGGCTTTCCCTGATGCCACGCGCGTTTCAAAAGTTTGCGGGTCAATAAGCGCGATGATTTCGCCCTCTTTTACTTCTGAATTATAATCCGCATTAAGCGCGATAATTTGTCCCGAGACTTGCGAGCCGACTTCAACTGTCGTGAGCGCCCGCACCGCGCCAGAGGCGGAGACAATTTGCGCGACTTCACCGCGTTCGACTTTTGCTGTCTCAAGTGTAAACCCGCCAGCTTCAGCAGGTGCATCAGGTTTGAAAAGAAAAAACCAAGCTGCAACGGCAAGACCGATAAGAGCAATTCCAGCGTAGAGTAATTTTGACATGAACGACTTTCAATAAGCGGTGAGTGACAAATCTTTTAGAAGCAAAGCGAGAGAGTTCTTTATAGTTGCATACACGTCTCGCAAGTCACATTCCTTCTAAAAAAGAGCAGGAACGCAGACAACTATGACAGCACATCCGAATTG
This sequence comes from uncultured Algimonas sp., assembly GCA_964576955.1. GTDB lineage: Bacteria > Pseudomonadota > Alphaproteobacteria > Caulobacterales > Maricaulaceae > Litorimonas. Next base: position 3,648 of record CAZNXP010000067.1, on the reverse strand, counting down.
ACGACAAATTCTCCCCCTAAGTTGGACGCCGCCTCAAATCCATAAAGCCAATCCATGCGGCGGTGCACGAGGCTGGGCACAAGCTTTCCTGCCGCCCACATTGGACCATAAGTCAGGATCTGTGCTGGCAGGGACGCTTTGTGAAACAGACCCATATTTGCCCGGGACGCGGCTTGAACTTTGGACGTGCGGGTATGGCGTAGATTTTGATAGGCCGATAAATCCTGTCCCGACGCAATCACATCGGCCAAAACCCAAGCATCTTCCACAGCCATAGCTGCGCCTTGCGCCAGAAAGGGCAGCATCGGATGAGCGGCGTCTCCCATCAGCGCGGCCTGTCCCTCGACCCATTTTTCCAGCGGCGTACGGTCAAATAAAGCCCAGCGATGCAACTTATCCGCATTTTCGAGTAGGTTGCGAATAACGGGATGCCAGCCTTCAAAATCCTTCAGAGCCTCAGACTTTTCTCCTTGTAAAGACCAGCCTTCTTCTTGCCAGCTCTCTTGCTCCACCACGCCGACGAAATTCACGAGCTGTCCTTGTTCGCCCAAACGATAAGTCACGGCATGGCGGTTTGGGCCAAACCAGGCGCAGGCGGTCGGATTTGGTACGAGGTCGCCCAAACGCTCGGCTGGCACCACAGCGCGCCACGCCATATTGCCTGTAAATTGCGGCGCGTCTGGTCCTAGCAGTTGCGCGCGCAGCACTGACCGAATCCCGTCAGCACCAATGAGATATTGCGAGGTCAGTTTACGGCCATCCGCAAGAGAAACAGAGACATCATTTTCGGTGTGTTGATAGGATTCAACGCGGGCACTTAACTCTATCGTGCCTTCTGGAAGACCTTCCGACAGCGCCGCAATATAATCCGCGCGGTGAATATGTAGATAAGGCGCGCCCCAGCGCTTTTCTGCTTCCTCGGCCAGCGGAATATCAAAAACGCGGCGGCCAGAGCGCCCCATACGCGCTTCTATGGCGCGGGGTTGAAACGCTTTTGCGGTGACAGCTTTTTCTAACCCTAACGCGCGCAGCACTTTCACGGCGTTGGGCGGAATTTGAATCCCGGCCCCGACATTTTCGAGCGCAGGTGCACTTTCTAAGACGCGCACTTTTTCCCCGCGCTGGATCAAAGCATGGGCCAGCGTCAAACCGCCAATCCCCGCGCCGATAATCAAGACGTCTAACTCTGGTGAAGCTGTCATAGCCATAGGGCTGCATAGCTTTGAATGGGCGCGCGATATAGTCGAATCTTCTGGTTTCTTATAGCCGCAATCAAAGAAAGCTTCTTCCGGTGGAGGGAGACCGGAAGAAGCTCTCAATGTTGCGGCAGGTGCGGGTTAGTCCCGCATCCTATTTAAGCAACGTCAGCAAATTGGTTCATCGTATTATGTTCCCCGCCCGCTTTTAATGCGCGGTCGCCGCCTGTCATTTCTTTGAACGTATCGCCAAGATCAGAGCCAACCTCATGTTGATGACGCACAGCGGACACCTTGCGCCGAATTTCCTCGCGTTGGATTTCCTTGACATAGGCCAGCATTTTCTGCTCGCCAAAATAGCCTTCTGAGAGGTCGTTCATCACCTTTGCCGTGCCGTGGAATGTTGGCAGGGTAATGAGATTATGGAAGACGCCCGCTTCGCGCGCGATATCCGTTTGGAAGGCTTGGAGGCGGCGGTCGGCTTCTATGCCCAAAGGATCTTCATCAAAGGCAGCGGACATGAGCCGCGCTTCATCATAATCCTCTGGACGAATGCGCCCTACCCTAATCCAATCCTCACGGACCTGCTTGCGAAGGTTTAGCGTCCAATTGAAAGACGGAGAGTTATTATAGGTCAGCTTCGCATGAGGCGCAGCCTCGCGGATACGGCGAACCATATCCGCGATTTGCCCCACATTTGGCGTCGCGGTTTCAATCCAAAGCAAATCTGCCCCGCCCTCATTCAAAGAAGCGATACAATCTTCAACCACCCGGTCCTCGCCTGTACCAGCGCGGAATTTATAAAGACCATTTGGCAGGCGCACGGGTCTGACGAGCTGTCCATCCAATTGAATGGCAATATCGCCGTCTTGTAATTGACGTAGTTCTGATACGGGCTCGGTCTCGAGCCATTTCGTATATTCTGCGGCTTGATCGCCGGGTTCTCGGCTCACGGGAATTTTTTGTGTGAGCCCCGCGCCAAGACTATCTGTACGCGCAACAATCACCCCGTCATGAACGCCAAGTTCTTCAAAGGCCATGCGCACAGCGCGAAGCTTCTCAATAAAGTCCTCCCGCGGTACTGTCACTTTCCCGTCTTGGTGACCACATTGTTTGGCGTCAGAAACCTGATTTTCAATTTGAATACAGCAGGCCCCCGCTTTGATCATTTCCTTGGCCAAAAGATAGGTCGCATGGACATTTCCGAAACCCGCATCAATATCGGCGATGATTGGGCGAACGTAAGTTTCAAATCCGTCAATCTTTGCAATGACAGCGGCGGGGTCATCCGTCGTCTTCAACTCATTAAAAAGATCATTGAGATCCACTTCATCGGCTTGACGCAGAGAGGTGTAGATCTCTTGAATAAGATCCACGACGGAGGTTTTTTCATGCATGGACTGATCCGGCAGATGACCGAAACGATTGCGCAAGCCTGCAACCATCCATCCAGATAAATAGACATAAGCCCGGTCTAACGTGCCTTTTTGGCGCTTAATGGCGCGCATCATCTGCTGTGCGTGAAAGCCTGACCAACAGCCCAATGACTGAGTGAATTTCGAGCTATCCGCATCATAGGCAGCCATATCCTTGCGCATAACGGTCGCCATGGCTTTGGCAATATCGAGATGAGTCTCGAAAGTATTTTGGGTCTTGAGTTGCGCCAGCGCTTCTAGGTCAATGCCGGCGGGTGCGCCATTTGGATAACGGCTCTCTAGCTCTGATAGGGTTTGTGAATATGTCATTAGTTTTGCTCCAAAATATCGTAAGCTGGGATTGTTAGAAACTCCGCGAGGTTTGTTCCCGTGGCGGTTTGGTTGAAAATATCTGCGGCCTCTGGGAATCGGCCTATTTCAAAGCCGCTGCCCAATTCAGTTTTCAGTGCTGTAACTTCCTCATTAAACAAGCGCTCATAAAGACGTTGGGTGAGCGTTTCTTTGAACCCACCTTCCATCTCAATATTGGCGCCATGACGAAGCCATTGCCAAATTTGTGTCCGAGAGATTTCGGCCGTTGCCGCATCTTCCATTAGATTATGTATAGGCACCGCGCCACTACCGCAAAGCCAAGCGGCGATATAACGAATGCCGACACTTATATTCGTGCGAACGCCTGCCTCTGTGATGGTTCCGCTATGCGGTGTTAGCATGGCTGCATCTGAGATATTTCGCGTCTGACGCTTTTTGTGAATTTGATGACGCGACGGCATCACCGCATTAAACACATCCATAGCAACGGGCACGAGACCCGGATGAGCAACCCATGTTCCGTCATGACCTAACCGGGCTTCGCGCAGCTTGTCCTGACGTACTTTTTCAAAAGCTGCTTCATTTGCGGCTGTATCATTTTTAACAGGAATTTGCGCAGCCATTCCGCCCATCGCATGGGCGCGGCGACGGTGACATATTTGCACCAAACGCTCGGCGTAAGCGGATAAAAACCCGCGGTCCAT
>CAZNXP010000066.1:0-9003 GCA_964576955.1 uncultured Algimonas sp. | reverse complement strand
GCAATGTTGCTGTCGAGGCGGATGGCGGCATCTTACATATTCATTGGCGGGAAACGGACGATCACGTCATCATGACGGGACCCGTGGAATTAGAACATGAAGGCGCGGTTTAGAACCCTGCCCTCTGCCGCGCTGACTTGACCACATAGCTTCTGTCCACCACATGGCAGTCATGGCGGATACACCCGACATAAAACCGACGAAAGTCATTACGCTGGGCTGCCGGCTAAACGCCTATGAATCTGACGTTATCGCGCAAAATGCACGGGACGCGGAAGACACAGGGGCGGTCGTGATTAATACCTGCGCCGTGACCAATGATGCCGTCGCGGAGAGCCGCCGTCAGGTGCGCAAAGCCAAACGCGATAATCCGCAGGCCCGCATCATTGTGACAGGCTGCGCGGCCCAGATTGACCCAAATATGTTCGCCGATATGTCCGAAGTGGACCAAGTCCTTGGCAATCATGAGAAAATGAACCCCATGAGCTTTGGTCCTGATGCCTCGACAGCGCGCATTCGGGTCAATGACATTATGAGCGTGCGCGACACCGCCCCGCAATTTATGGGCAGCGACAATTCGCTGGGTCTTAAATCCCAATCCCGCAGCCGTGCCTTTCTGCAAGTGCAAAATGGATGTGACCACCGCTGCACATTCTGCATCATCCCTTACGGCCGTGGAAACGCGCGTTCAGTTCCTGCGGGCGAAGTTGTGGGGTCCGTGAAATCCCTCGTTCGGCAAGGCTATAATGAAGTCGTGCTTACAGGCGTTGACCTCTCGAGCTGGGGGACGGACCTCCCCGGTACGCCGCCCTTAGGTGATTTGGTCAGGCGTATCTTAAAGCTCGTGCCTGAGCTGCCGCGCCTCAGATTATCCTCCATCGACCCCGCTGAAGTCGACGAAGTTCTCTTCGATTTATTGGTCAGCGACCCTCGGATGAGCCCTTACCTCCATCTGTCTTTGCAGGCGGGTGATGATATGATTTTAAAACGCATGAAGCGCCGCCACAGCCGCACGGACGCCATTGAATTGTGTCAGCACCTTAAAACTGCCCGCCCAGAGTTTACATTTGGCGCAGATATTATCGCAGGCTTTCCGACGGAAACAGATGCGATGTTCGAGAACTCAATGAGTATCATTTCAGAGATTGGCATTCCTTGGTTACACGTTTTTCCCTTCTCCCCGCGCGAAGGCACGCCCGCAGCGAAAATTTCGCCAATCAATGGGAGCATCGTCAAAGCCCGTGCGAAAGCCCTGCGCGATGCGGGTGCTTTGGAAAAAACAAAGCATTTACGCTCGCGCATCGGCGATAGTGACACGGCTCTCTTTGAGGAAACAGGCTTAGGACGACTCCCAGATTTTTCAGTGGTGAAGGTGGACAATCCCGCTGCCGCAGGTAGCTTGGCACAAATTCGCATCACAAATGCGAGCCCTGAACATTTGATAGGACAGGTCATTGGCTGAGAAAAAGAAGAAAAAAGGCTTTCTAAGTAAGCTCGGCTTTAAATCAAAAGCCGATAAGCTCGCTGAAGAAGCGGCGGCCAAAGCCGCGGCGCAGCAACGTGTCGACGAGCAAATGGCCGAACGTATGGCGGCGATTAATGCAGCCGCGCTCGCCTCGGCCCGCCAGCAAGACGAAGCGGCGCAAGGCCTCAGTCCTGAAGAACTTGCTGAACGCGAGCAAGAGGAACGGCGCATTGCCGAAATCCAAGCCGCGCGCGATGTAGCCCGCGCCAAACAACTTGCCGAAGAAAAAATCCGCAAAGAGAAAGAGGCAGCAGAGGAAGCTGCGCGAGCCAAGGTCGAAGCGCAAAAACGCGCAGAAGAAGAGGCCGCCCGAAAAGCCGAAGAAGAGCGCCTTGCCGCCGAAGCCGAAGCCAAACGCGCCGCAGAAGAAAAAGCCCGCCAAGAGGCCGAGGCGGCAGAAGCCGCCCGCATTAAAGCCGAAGAAGACGCTGCCCTCGCCAATGCCAAATCTGCAGCAGAGGCCGAAGCCTTAAAAGCCAAACAAGCCGCAGAAGCCGAAGCCCGCGAAGCTGAACGCCTCGCAGCGGAAGCTCAGCGCAAAGCCGATGAAGCTGCAAGACTTGAAGCAGAGCAATTAGAGCGTGAGCGCTTAGAGGCTGAGCGGATTGAAGCAGAGGCTAAAGCCAAAGAAAAAGCCGATGCGGAGCGCTTAAGACGCGAAGCTGAAGAGGCCGACCGCCGCGCCCGTATCGCCGAAGAAAAAGCCTCCCGCGAAATTGCCGAACGCGAAGCGGAAGAAGCCGCACAAGAAAAACGCGCGGCGGACCGCGCCGCCGCAGGTCTGCCCGAAGTCGCGCCTGAACCTGAACCGCTTGCGGCAGGCGGCTTCATGCGCCGCATTACGGCTGGCCTGAGAAAATCAACATCCCGCATGACGGAGCAGGTTGAGGCCACTTTCTCAAAACGGAAATTGGACGAAGAGGCAATTGAGGAATTGGAAGATATCCTCGTCATGTCTGACCTCGGTTACGGCGTCGCCTCCCAAGTTACGGACCGTTTGCGCGAGACGAAATTCAATAAAGACGTCACAGATTTAGAAGTAAAAATCGCGCTTGCCGATGTGATTTCAGATATTTTGACGCCCCTAGAAAAGCCGATTGTCTTTGGCATAACCAAGCCGCAAATCATGTTATTTATCGGCGTAAATGGGTCGGGCAAAACAACGACACTCGGAAAAATCGCGAATAAATATACGAACCAAGGCAAGAAGGTTTTGATTGCGGCGGGGGACACCTTCCGTGCGGCCGCCGTCGAACAACTTACAATTTGGGGCGAGCGGGCCGGCGCGCCAGTTATGAGCGCCGAGCAAAATGCCGATGCAGCCGGGCTCGTCTTTGACGCCATAAAACGCGCGCGGGAAGAAGACGTTGATATTCTGATGATTGACACGGCGGGCCGCTTGCAAAACCGCACGGAACTTATGGATGAGCTCTCCAAAATCATTCGCGTCATCCGTAAACAAGATGAAAGCGCGCCGCATCATTCCATCCTCGTGCTCGACGCAACCGTCGGCCAAAATGCGCTTATGCAAACGGAAGTGTTTAAAGACACGGCTGACGTCACAGGCCTGATTATGACTAAGCTCGACGGCACAGCAAAAGGCGGCGTCCTTGTGGCGCTTTCGGATAAATTTGCTTTGCCTATTCATTATATGGGTATTGGCGAAGGCATAAATGATCTCGAGAATTTCAGCGCTCCTGTCTTCGCCGCCGCGCTTTCAGGTGTTGCGGACGCGCTTGAAGGATAGTCAATATGAACCCGACATCGCTTGCTGTCGGACTTATTTTAATCTCCGCAATCTCCCACGCCCTCGTCGGCGTGTTAATGAAACGCTCACATGATAAGCTAATTTTGCGGATTATCTTGGGCGCGACATCTGCGGCAGCCGCCTTTCCTTTTATTTTTATCCTGCCCCCGCTTCCGCCTGAAGTCTGGCCCGTTCTGGCGTTAGGTATTTCTCTACATATCATTTATCAAATCGCGCAAGCGTCTGCCTTTACGCGCGGGGATATGTCGCTCGTCTATCCGATTATGCGCGGATTTGCGCCTGCCTTAACAGCCGTGTTCGCCTTACTCGTGCTAGATGAGACCCTATCCAATATTGAGCTGGGTGGACTTATTATCGTTGTTGCCGCCCTTGTCGGATTTGGGTGGCCGGGCAGGACCCCGCAAAAGGGGTTCGCGGCAGCCGTGGCTTTAGCCCTTTTCGTTGGCGCTCTAACAAGTCTCTATACAGTGGTGGACGCAAAAGGCATTCGTCTGTCGCCAAACAAATTTTCCTTCATCGCCTGGCTTTTTGTTCTGGAAGGCACAATCGGCGCAACATTATTTTCAATTTGGAAACGCAAAGATTTGATAGAAAAAATAAGACTGGATGCGAAAGACGGCGTGCTCGCAGGCGGGTTTGGCATTATCACCTATTCGACAGCGCTTTATGCCTTTAGCCTCTCCGCTGTCGCGCCCCTCGCCGCCTTACGCGAAAGCTCAGTTATCTTCGGCGCTATATTTGCCGCCCTTTTGTTAAAAGAACCCTTTGGGCGGCGCCGTATCGGGCTCGCGGCCCTGCTCGTGGCAGGGCTCGCGCTCATGCATATGAGCTAACGGCGAATACGGTTTGGGCCGCGGCGTTGATAGGCGGGATATTTTTCAGTTCCATAAAAACCTGTCCGCGGTTGCGATGTGTGGGAGCTGCCACTATGCGCTGGCTGAGACACAGACGACCCATGGGAATATGTCGTGCCGCTTGAATAACCCGTTCCTGTTGAAGACCGAGAGCTATGCGAAAAAGTCGTTCCGCCCGAATAGGTTGTTCCAGAAGAATTGGTTCCGCCGTGAGAAGACGATGGCGCGCTATAGCTAAGATGTCCCCCATCTGTTCGGAAAGACTCACTGGACCGAATGCTTCCCGTACCGGGCTGGCAAAGCACACGCCGCCATTCATAGCGTTCAGGAGAAACTAGATTTTTGGTCTCAACCTGCCCCAAAACAGGCGGGACTGGCACCGGAACTGTTTCCGCATGGCGGACGAGGTCTTGAACTTGAATGGTGGAATATTCAGCGGGCACTGGGATTTCTTGAACGCCGCCTGGATCAGATACGACCTGCCTAGTGATGGTTTTATATTCTGCAGGCACAGGCGTTCTGACCACTTGCGGCGGCGCTGTTAAAGCCCGACGAGAAGTTGTCACCGATGTTCCAGGCTCTTCGACCAAGCACCAAATTTCGCATCCCGGGCCGCAGCTATCGCCGCCGTTTTGTGTGCTCGCATAAGACCCACCCTGATACCCGCCAGAGTGAGCGGGGGCGCGCAAACGTCCATCCGCTGTGGAGTGAATAAAATAACCTTGCCGTCTTAGCTCACCCGGATTTCCCCGCTTCCACACAAGATGAGGCGCGCTGGTTTGGATTGTCTCAGTGACGGTTGAAAATTGCGGCGCAGAGACTGACAGGCGCTCATGGGCTGGGCGCGTGAGAATACGCTCTCTGACGCTTCGATAGCTGGGTTGCCGCACAACAAAGCGCGTACTGGCTTCTTTGGTCAGAACATTTTCGGTCCGTGTTTGGAATAGCGGTTCAGTCACTTCAATATCTGTGAAGCCCTCAGCCGTCACAACCGTTTCTGATCCCCGCGAATATTGCGCCGGGACGGCAACTTGCGCATAGCATTCGCCAGGATTTGAGACGGGCGGCAAAGCCGATGGGAAGGACGTAGGTCCATTCGCAAAGGCGGTCCCGCCTAAGAGTAAAGCTGTCAGTGAGCAGGTCATTATGCGGCGCATAAATATCTCCATCTGTGAAATGAAGTCAGGACCTTTAAGGCCGATGCCGAGTCCGGACAAAATGAAAAACTAAGAGAGGAAAAGCCGTGCCGAGGACATTGGCGAGCGTATCTGCGAGTGAGCCTGTGCGGCCTAAATTCATCGTCTGTTGCGCGATTTCTATGCCTATACCAAACAGAGCGAGGCCGAGAAATATCCACCCTCCCCATAGTTTGGGCCACCCAAAACGCGCAAGACTGGCCAAAACGGCGTAAGCGCCGAAATGCACTAATTTGTCCATATTGGGCACGTCTCCGAGCGAAACTGACGGCCTTAAACTCATCACGAGAATAACGGCCAGTGCGGCAAAGGTTAGAATTTTGAAAAAATGCGAAATGGACATACAGGTGCCTATATCCCATTGCGCGCGGCATATCGACGGCAAGTCTACGGTCATTTTGCGGCAATTCGGCGATGAAAGCCTCCCCATGAAGCGATTTATGGTAAACAGAACCTTAATTGTGGCTCCATTATGGCAATAACGGCAATATTCCTGAATAAAGGCTGAGCGGAGCTTACGAAGCTCATTAAAATACAGGCCGAGGACTTGGATTCCTGTCAACAACCCGCCAAAAGTCTTGAGCGGGTAAAACGAGTGGATAGTTTATGACAGTTTTGGATCCCAAAGACGTGGCTGAAACCCTAGATGGTTGGACCGGAGGGGATGATTTCATCACGAAAGTCTTTCGCTTCGATGATTTCGCGCACGCCTTTGGCTGGATGACGCGGATTGCCATCATGGCCGATAAAATGGATCATCATCCAGAGTGGTTTAACGTCTATAACCGCGTCGATGTCACCTTGACGACCCATGATGCAGGCGGCGTCACCGATAAAGATGTCACTTTGGCGAAAGCCATGGAAAAGGCGGCGTCATAATGCGCCCTATTCTACTCAGCCTTTTATTGAGCGTCTCGACGCCTGCATTTGCGCAATTGGATTTTACGGCGACCTGTCCGGGCGGAACTGTTATCGAGCTAGATGGCCAATTAACCTGCGAGAAACAGGACACCCTTGCCCTCTTGATTTCAGATTTTGAAAAGACGGAACTTGAGCATGATATTTACCGGCGGGGCCAAGAAGGGGACCGTGATGCACTCAAACAATTGCCAGATATTTCGCCTGCATTTGTTGAGAAGCAAAATGCGTCGACAACAGCCTTTCTGGTTCGGCATGGCGCTTTATCAACTGTCCCTATGCAAGCGGATGAGCGCCTCAACTATGAGCTGTTGGGTTTTGTACTGACCCAACGGCAAAGGCTCGCTCCTTTTGATATCGCGCGCGTGCCGTTTACAAATGATAGTGGGTTCTTCAATCAACTCTCATTTATTGTCCGGCAAACACGTTTCAATACGCCCGAAGATTATGAAGCCTATGCGGCGCGGCTGACGCGGTTACCTCGGTTTTTCGCGCAAGCAAAAGAGAATATGCGCCGCGGGATACGCACAAATTTCACGGCCAGCGCAGAGATACTTCCAGGTATTCAAGAGATGATTGACCGTATGGCCGAGGCCTCCGTGGACGAGCATCAATTATTTGCACCCTTTACCAACTTCCCTGATAATTTTTCAGACGAGGATAAAACACGCCTTAAAGCGCTCGGGGAAGCGGCATTAAATAGCGCCGTATTGCCCGCATATCGAGATCTATCCAAATTCATGCGCGAGGAATATATAACAGCCGCGCGGAAAACGGCGGGATTAGGACCCAGCGAAACCGAACGCGAATATTATCGGGCAGTTACGCGGTTCTTCACGACATTAGATACCAGCCCAGACGAGATTCACGCCTTAGGCCTATCCGAGGTTGCCCGTATTCGCAGCGAGATGGACGCCGTTATCGCAGAAGTCGAATTTGAAGGCAGTTTCGCAGAATTCTTGACCTTCCTGCGGACTGACCCGCAGTTTTACGCCAAGAGCCGTAAAGAATTGCTGATGCATGCCAGTTTTATTGCAAAACAAATCGACGGGAAAATGCCCGAATATTTCGAGACACTTCCGAGATTATCTTACGGCGTGATTCCGGTCCCTAAAGAGATAGAAAAAACCTATACAACGGGCCGCTATTTCAGCGGAAACCCAGAACGCGGACAGGCCGGAAACTATGTGGTCAACACCTATAATTTGCCAAATCGGCCGCTTTATAACCTCCCCGCCTTAACGGCTCATGAGGGCGTGCCGGGCCATCATATGCAAATTGCAATTGCCCAGGAATTAAATGGCCTGCCAAAATTCCGAAAAAGTCTTTATCCAAATGCCTTCGGGGAAGGCTGGGGACTTTATGCCGAAAAACTAGCTGGAGAGATGGGTATTTATACAACGCCCTATGAGAAGTTTGGTCAGCTCTCCTATGAGATGTGGCGGGCCTGCCGACTTGTGGTCGATACAGGTTTGCATTGGAAAGGATGGACACGAGAACAAGCCGAAGCTTGTTTTTTAGAAAATTCGGCCCTGGCGCCCCATAATATTAAAACAGAAGTACAAAGATATATTAGCTGGCCAGGCCAGGCCTTGGCCTATAAAATCGGCGAGCTGAAAATCCTTGATCTCCGCGCGCAAGCCAAAGCCGAATTAGGCGAAGCCTTTGATATTCGAAAATTCCATGACGCTGTGCTTTCGAACGGCGGCCTACCGCTGGATATTTTGGAAAAACAAATTCAGCGCTTCATCTTCGAAGAAAAGCAGCGCCTCGCGCAATCCCTTCCAGCACCCACCTCTGTGCCATAAAAAAAGCCCACCGATCCATGCCGCATAAACGTGACAGGCTCGGCGGGCATATCCCTATTTAACCCCTTAAATAGAGAAACTATGCTTTAGAAGCGGTAGCGGCCCCGTAATGTAAGCGGGATAGAAAGTCGTGAATTATTATTATTCAGACCCCCTAGTGTCGAACCAGCGGAGAGAACTGAATTATCAGACTCTAGTCCGCCTTGATAACGCAGACCTGTTTCAAGCCCGATGGTTGTATATCTCGCCACTGGCGTTTCAATACCGACAAGACCTGCAGCGGTTGGCACCCAGCTATTGTCATATAAGCCAATATCTGTTGCACTGAATTGATTTCCGCCAAGTTCTGCACCTCTTAATGCGATATCATCTACACGGCTCGCACCAACACGTCCTTCTACATAGGGACGGACGCTTTTGAAAATAACGCCATTTACGGGCCGGAAATACTGACGAAGACCGATTTCAGCACCGAATGCTTGATAATCCGTCAAACTACCTGTGAGAGTTTCGCCGCCGATTGTCCCCAAATTCTGAACACCGTCAGAGTTTGCCTCTTCATAATGACCGAAGAGCGTAACCTTCGTATTGGGTGCCAAGGCATATGACCCACCAAGTTCAGCCCGGACGCCCGTATCATAAGCGTCACCAAATGAGACTGAGTTAAAATCGTTATCTGGATTTGGATTTACGCGGCTTGACGTAATAATATTGTTTCCAGCTGGAAATACCGCTCCAATGCCGCCTTCTAAATTCCAGCGAGCAAGGCAGTTTCCAGAATGGCAACCTGTATTAGTTACAGGCTTTTGAGCCACATTCTGACCATAATACCCTGTTGGATTATAATTCGTGTTATTATAATTTGACTTATTTCCGCCGAGGCCGAGGAAAGAACATCCCGACAAAGCGACAGCCGCTACTCCGAGCATAAGAA
>CAZNXP010000065.1:0-9104 GCA_964576955.1 uncultured Algimonas sp. | reverse complement strand
CAGCGAAGCGCTCTACCAGCTGAGCTAAGGCCCCGAATATTTCCATTCGGTCCGGTAATACCGGAGTTGGTCGCGCCGTTTAACGCCCGGCGTCAGGCGTGGCAAGCGGGTTTTGCGGGCTGAAAAACGCTGGCCCGCAGGCTTCGCTTAGATTTCGATTTCTTCCTCATCATCGTCATCAGCGCCCGGCGGAAGCGTGTCAGTTTCATCGTCAACGACGAGCGCAGCATCTTGATCTTCGTTTTCATCTGTCGAGAAACCGTCGAAATCAGGCGCGTCAGCATCATCATCGCCGACACCGCCGGAAATAATCGCCGCATCATCGCCGTCTAGCTCAAGCTCTTTTGCCGCTTGCTCATCCTCATCAATATCTTCCTCATCCACTTCCACGGCATCTTCCATATCCTCATCCGCGTCATCATCCGCTTTTGACGTTTGCGGTTTCAGCGGCGCTGTCGGTAGAACAACATTTGGATCGAGCTCTGAGGGATCAAAGCTATTCTGACACATCGGACAAATCGCCGGATTGCGTGTCAGGTCATAAAATTTGGCTTCACACTCCGGACAAACCCGTTTTGTGCCGATATCGACTTTTGCCATTTTGGACACCTTCTTCATGCCGTGATATATCTCTAGCAGAAACGCTTGCGGTGAGCGGATGAATTTGCCAGACCCGCGCCTCTTAGCGTTTGGCTTTTCTGAGTCAACAATCAATGGAGGCGGGAGCCCATCATGCGCAGTTCTTCTGGCAGTTCTAAACCGCTTTCTGGCACCGTTCGCGCGCCGGGTGACAAGTCGATTAGCCACAGGGCCTTGATCTTTGGAGCGATGGCAGAAGGCACAACTGAGGTCACGGGCCTGCTCGAAGGCGCAGATATTCACGCGACGGCATCGGTCATGCAGGCGCTGGGCGCGACAATTACAAAAAAAGGTGAGGGTGCATATCATATAGAAGGCTGCGGCGCGTTGGGATTGCAATCCCCGTCTCTTGATCTCGATTGCGGCAATGCTGGAACGGGCGTGCGTTTAATCATGGGGGCCTGTGCAGGCTATGACATCCGCGCAAAATTTACGGGCGACGCGTCTTTGTCGTCTCGCCCCATGAACCGGATTTTGGACCCGCTTCGTGATATGGGCGCTAGCGCGGATGCGCAAAAGGGCGGCCGCCTGCCTGTGAGCCTTGAAAGCGGCGGAGATTTGACGCCCATCGCTTATACGCCGCCTATTGCCTCGGCGCAGGTCAAATCCGCTATCCTATTGGCGGCCATCAATACGAAAGGCGTCACAGCGGTCACGGAGCCAATTCCCACCCGCGATCATACAGAAAATATGCTACGGGCTTTTGGCGCTAAAGTCGAATTGTCAAAGCGCAACGGCGCAAATGTGATAAAATTGGAAGGCCCTCTGGTCTTGCGCGCAGCCAAGGTCAATGTGCCGGGTGACCCGTCTTCTGCTGCCTTTCCAATTGTCGCGGCATTAATAACGCCGGGTTCTGATATTATTATTGAGAATGTCATGATGAACCCGACGCGCACAGGGTTGCTGGAATGTTTGACGGAAATGGGCGGTTATGTCCAAGCCAATAATTTCCGAAAATCGGGCGGTGAAGTCATTGCCGATATTCACGTCAAATATTCTAAATTACATGGAATTTTGGTGCCGCCTGAACGCGCGGCGTCTATGATTGATGAATATCCGATTTTGGCCGTGGCGGCTGCTGCAGCAAATGGCACGACGGTGATGGATGATATTGGTGAATTGCGCGTCAAAGAAAGCGACCGTATTTCGGCGACAGCGGCGCTCCTAAATCAAAACGGCGTCCAAGTTGAAGAGCTAGAAAACGGGTTAAAAGTTACGGGCGGGCCTGTGAGCGGCGGCGGGGTGGTGAAAACCCATCATGATCACCGCATTGCCATGAGCGCGCTGATTTTGGGCTGCATTGCCCAATCTCCTGTGCGTATTGATGATGCCTCAATGATTGCGACGAGCTTTCCAACATTTTTCGATCTGATGAACGGCCTAGGCGCTGATATATTAAGGGCTGATATGTCATGACTGTCATCGCGATTGACGGTACATTTGCCTCTGGAAAAGGCACGCTGGGCAAAGGGCTCGCCGCCCATTATGGCCTCGATTATCTGGATACGGGTAAGCTTTACCGCGCAACAGCAAAACGCGTTTTGGATCTCGGCGGCGATGTCGAAAATTCAGACGATGGCACGCGGGCGGCGAAATTGATTTCGGCGAATGAGCTATCTGACCCTATCCTGAAATCGGGTCCGATTGGGGCGGCGGCCTCTAAAGTCTCTGTCCACCCTGATGTGCGCGCGGCCTTATTTGAGTTTCAACGCGAGTTTGCGGCGGCAGGCGGCATTTTGGATGGCCGAGACATTGGCACCGTCATTTGCCCAGATGCTGATGTAAAGCTCTATGTGACGGCAACGCCGCAGGAGCGGGCAAAACGCCGCCATGCCGAGCTAACAGGATATGGAGAGACGCTGAGCGCCGAAGAGGTTCTGGCGCAATTAATCGAACGCGATACGCGCGATCAGACCCGCGCCGCTGCGCCGTTAAAACCTGCGAAAGATGCGCATATGCTCGATACAACAGCTCTGTCGATTGCCGAGGTCTTAGCGGCGGCAATTGAAATTTGTGATGCGGTGTTGCAGAGCTGAGGGTGTTAACGCCCTTCGGCGCAGATGAAATCCTAAAAAATCGCTGTTCGCGTGAGGCGAGAATGTATTTGTGGCATGCTGCGTGAATATGTAAACATCCGTCAAAGTCATTAGAGCGTACCAACAGGTATATGGAGCCTAATATGTATAAAATTCTGAAACCTTCTTTAGTCGCCCTTGCGGCCATCGCCTTTTTAACCAGCGAGGCCTCGGCTCAATATTATAATCCTGGGACAGTGGTCCAAAATAACGCCTTTCAGCCGGGTCTTGGCCTAAGTTTAGGCGCGAAAAATGGCGGATTAAATCCAAATGCTGGATTTGGTTTTGGACCTGTTGGCGCGGGCGCAGGGCTTGGACTTGGCCGAAATGGTATTGGTGCGGGCGCGAATACGGGCGTTGGTCCACTTGGGATTACAGCTGACGGCGGCTTAGGACGCAATGGTCTAGGTCTGCGCGGCTCTGGCGGTATTGGAAATACAGGCGCGGCCTTTGACGGCGGCATTTCAGATGGCGGCGTCGGTGTCGGCGCGAATGCGCGGCTCTTTGGCTTTGGCCCGGGCGCAAGTTTGGGTATCGGAAATCGTGGTCCGGGACTGGGTGCAAGTTTTGCTTTTGGCCCGCTCGGGTCCATTCGCCTTGGCAGTCACAGGAATTCTTATCCGGGCGCGCAGCAAACGGCGGCGCATATAAATCCAAATCAAGGAGCGTCCTACTACGCCCCGCAGAATTTTGGCCGGACGCCATATTACCGGCCTGTTCCTGTACAGCGTCCACTTTACCAGCCGGCACCCGTCCAACGCCAAATTTACCGCCCTTACGTGCAACCCCAATATCAATATAGTGCGTCACGCTGTCCGCAAAATTGGGTCTGCTAAATCGTCTGTTCTAGCAATAACTAGAGTAGGCATTAAAGCGAACCTGTTACCTCGGCTCACAAAAAGGTTTGGGCTTGTGATGTGAGTTCATTTTACGCGCGGATTTTTTCCTTTTAAGAGCAAATCAAATTAAGAGAGATATTGCTATGAAAATGACACAAAAGTTCGCCGCCGTTATGCTGCCCATCGGCGTTATAATGGCCGCCCCTTATGCTGCCGCGCAAACTGCGCCTGCTGACCCAACACAAGTTGCCCCTGTGGAGATAGTAAAAGTAGCGGAACATAAATATGAGGAAGGCATCGTTGCGCCGCGTTGGCGTGACAAAGAAGTCGCCCTTAGCGGAAGAGATGTCGTGTCATATTCCCAAGATAGCGGCCCCGTCGAGGGTAAGAAGGAATATGCGGCGGAATTTGACGATACGAAATGGTATTTTAAAACCAAAGAAAACCGCGATGCTTTCAAGGCAAACCCGAATAAATATGTCCCTGAATTTGGTGGTTATTGCCCTGTTGCGCTCTCGAGAGGCATAATAAAAGTTGGACAAACCAACCAATTTACCCGCCATGAAGGAAAGCTCTACATGAATTATAACGAGAAGAACCGAGATACTTTCGCCGTAGATCCTAAAAGCTATATTTTAAAAGCGCGGACAACTTGGTAAAGTCTACCGCTCAATCCAAATAAAAAGCCCGGCTCATTGGCCGGGCTTTTTTATTGAAGTCTAAACCGCTATCCCTCTTCGAGTTTCGCCGCGGCTTCTTCTGACATATTGAAATTATGATAGACATTTTCGACGTCATCGAGGTCTTCCAAGGCGTCTTGTAATCTGACGATTTGCGCCGCGGCATCAGGATTATCGATATCGTTCTGGCCTTTCCAAACAAGGTTCACAGATTTCGCATCGCCGAATTGCTTGATGAGCGCTGCTGACACAGTCCCGAGATCATCACGGGCCGTCCAAATTGTGTGTACGGGCTCATATTCATCCCATTGGTCAGCAGCGGCTTCATCTGTTTCGCAATCATCTGCGCCAGATTCGATGGCGGCTTCCATCATTGTATCTTCATCTGCGACGTCGAGCGGATATTCGATTTTCCCGACCTGATCGAACATGAAAGACACGGAGCCTGTCTCGCCCATATTTCCGCCATTTTTAGAAAAGGCGGTTCTAACCGACATGGCCGTGCGGTTTTTATTATCTGTTGAGGCTTCAACGATGAAACCAATACCTGCAGGACCAAAGCCTTCATAACGGATATCTTCGTAATCTTCCCCTTCGCCGCCGGCGCCTTTATCCACCGCGCGCTGGATATTGTCTTTGGGCATGGATTGCCCTTTGGCGTTGGCAATCGCGAGGCGCAGACGCGGGTTCATATCGGGGTCTGGTCCCCCCATTTTAGAGGCGATTGCGATATCTTTGGCGAGCTTTGAAAACAGCTTAGACCGAAGCTTATCCTGACGGCCTTTGCGGTGCTGAATATTGGCCCATTTGGAATGTCCTGCCATGGGAGACCTCTTCTCTCAAAATATGTTTGAGTGCGCTTTAGCGAGGGCAGCGTGTCGGGGCAAGCATCGCTCTGCTAACAGCGGTCAGGATTTAAGGCAGCGGCGTGAGGTCCGAAATGCGCATATCTATCTCCTGTCCAAAGCCAATACCGAGAGCTTTGCCATGCACATTCATTTTCATCGTCGAGATATGATAATGCCCATTGGGAGCCAGTTCGCAGGTTTGCGTCACATCCATTTCTTTTAATTTGGCGACTAACTTCAGGGTCATGGGGCGTGTCATGCGAACGGAAAATCCCTTCAACTCAGCTGAGGGCTTGGTGAGCGTGAAGTTACCTTCTATGCGTTCGAGTAATTTTTTCGCCATTTTAAGTTCATCTTTCCCCGCGTCCTCTGGGTCGCCATCGGATTGCATTAAGAGCTTGGCGAGGTTTTTCATGTCTGGTTGCAGGACGGCTTCTGTTTCATTCTCAGAAATGACGGTAAGATTTGATAGGTCAGAGGTGAGGCCAGGTTCATCATTTAGTTCCGCGCCGCTATCGCCGCACCAAAAATTTTCAGCTTGTTTCTCTGGTGTGTTGTCTGGGCCTTCATCCTCTTTGAGGAAATCTTGTAAGGCTTCATTCTCTGGGTCGCTGATGGATATGATTTGTTTACGGCTACCTGCGGGTTTTGAGGGGTCAACGCGTACAACGGCCTGACCTTCTGAGAGCTCTTTGCCTTCACGGGATATGATATCGACCGTCAGCGTATAGCTATACTCAATGGTTTTTGGGGCCAGCCGCGAGGGCATATCTGCCTTTCGGGCCAATATGGACATGATGTCTTCGGCTTGCGCGGGCGCGGCGAAAAAAGGGATGCAAAGCGCAAGGGTCGTTATGGGGAGATTTTTCATAGCGGCGTGCTTGCGCGCTTAACCGAATGTGTTCAACTTACAGCTTGGTAAATGTCCAAGCTTTAATTTTACTCTGGAATATGGGTTGTCAGTTGTCCGCCAATACGGATGGGTTCAATATGTGTTGCTAGACCATTCTTGCCGATCTTAACAAAAACCCCGCAGAGTGTGCCAGGGCCACTGGCAGGGGTGAAACGTCCGCCGCGCATTTTTGTCGTGAAGCGGCGGATAGGTTCTTCGATTTCCATGCCGATAATTGAGTTATAGTCGCCGCACATACCTGCGTCGGTTTGGTAAGCTGTCCCATTTGGCAGAATGCGGGCATCACCCGTCGGAACATGTTGGTGAGTTCCCACAACAAGACTGGCGCGGCCATCGCAAAAATATCCCATCGCATTTTTTTCTGATGTGGCTTCGGCATGAATGTCGACTAAGACCGCGTCGGCAACAGCGCCTAAGGGGGCCGCCTCTAATTCCCGGTCAACAGCGTGAAAGGCATTGTCCAGCGGATCCATGAATACACTGCCTAAGACATTCACGACGAGAAGTTGGTAGCCGTTCACATCAAATAATCCCGCGCCGCGTCCGGGCGTTGTGCCTTGGGGATAATTACAGGGGCGCAGCACGCGCGGGTCATTATCAATGACCGCAATGCCTTGCGCTTGATCGAATGTATGATTGCCCAGCGTTAAAACATCGGCGCCTGCTTCGAATAATTCTTCGGCTGTAGCGCGGGTAATGCCAAATCCGCCTGCTGCATTTTCCGCGTTTATGACCACGGCATCCAGACCGAGCTGGCCTTTTAGATGAGGGAGGTGACGTTTAACGGCTTCGCGCCCAGCGCGGCCAACAACATCTCCGAAAAATGCGAGTTTCATGCGAAGGCCTTAAATCCATCTTCCGTCAAAATACCGTCCAGTTTTGCATCATGCGCATCGGTGGGTAAGCTCTCTACCTCTTGCCCCGCATAGGCGACACCGCAAGCGAAAACCTCATTTTTTTGTCTCAAGCTTGCTAATGTGCGGTCGTAATATCCGCCGCCATAGCCAAGGCGCTCGCCATTGGCTGTGAAGGCTAAGAGCGGGACAAATATCAGCTGAGGGGTGATGGATTTTCCTGTGGCAGGATAAGCGACGCCGTATCTATCTTTTTTCATCTCACTGGAAGGGGTCCAACTGCGAAAGGTTAAGGCTTGATTGGGGGCCTTGATGACGGGAAGGCTTACGCGCTGACCCTGCTCATAAAGAGAGATTAGTAAAGGCCAAATATTCGCTTCCGTTCCTATCGGGGCATAGCCCGCGATTTTAGGTGCTGAGTTGCCGAGCGGCGGAAATTTATCGAATAAATTTGGAGAAGGGTTTCTCTGATTCAGTAGCTCTCTTTGCTTTCGCATCGTCTTGCGAAGGCGCGATTTTTGAGACGTTATGTCATCGAGAGTGCTCATGATAATACACTAGGGGTTCAGCGGCGCCGCGAATAGACCATTGAGCATATTGCCAGCAATCAGAATGTGACGGCAACCACGATGCCCGTGGAGGCGAACATATCCTCGTGAACCTCAGTTTTGAGGTGGGCGCCGGAATTAAACGAACCACGGTCCGAACAGAGCCAGCTCCCTAAGGAATAGTAAGGCCCGGTGGATAAGTGCCTTTCACGAAACCCGCAGCGACCGTCCAGCGTTATGTGGAGCGCTGATGCGTAAAGCGCAAGGGAAAGACTGTGTCTCTATGTTTTTGCTTTTCCGCGTTTGAGCGACCATTTGGTCCAAAGCCAGAATATTTTAGGACCTTCAATTAAGTAGCGCTTCCAGAGGCGCTTTGGTTCACTCGCTAAGCGGAACAACCATTCCATCCGAATTTTCTGCATCCATTTCGGTGCACGCTTGGTACGGCCGGATAGGAAATCGAGGGATGCGCCAACGCAAAGGCCTAATCCCACACAATCACCCCGGTCTAGGCAGGCTTTCGCGACCATTTCCTGTTGCGGGCTTCCCACGCAAATAAAGACATAGCGCGCTGGGTTGGCGGCGATGAATTCTGCTGTTTTAGCAACTTCATCGGGCTTGTGACGCAACCCAAAAGGCGGCTCATAATGATTGACTTTGTGAAGACCGTAAATCCGTTTCACGGTTTCAATAATTTCGGCATCTGCGCCAATGACTGTAATCGTATCATCCGTGGTGATGACATTATCGAAGAGCTGCTGCGTGAGGTCTGAGCCAGGCACGGCTTTCAAAGGGATGCCAGAAAAATTGGCGAGCAATTCCAAAATGCGAGAATCGCAAACAGAGAGCCAGCTGGCGTCGTAAAGCGGATTAAAAACCTCTGGTTCTTTTGCAACGCGGACAAGATGATCAACATTTGGCGTAACGATAAAACGAAATCCATGATTGACCGTCATCCATTTTGCGCGGGCCAAAGTTTGCATGGGCGTTAGCGGATCAAAGGTCGCGCCCACAAATTCATAACTCCGCGGGTCTATACGCCAATCTGTATGGCCGAAGCGTCGTGATTTACGGCGATCCTCACCGCGCGCGAGCGCAGGCACAAACACTGTCTCCGCGGATTGAGTTTCCGCTGACCGGCTTTCCCTTTGACCCTGCAGAGGGTTCGAGTTTACTGATTTTCTGTCCATTTGCGTCACGATTGCATCCATTCAACACATCTTATTTCTGCCCTTATATCATGCTGTGGTTGACATCAGGTTTACAGCCGCCAAATGAAACGCCGTGAGACCGTCCCAAAATACAGATGAAAAAGACGACGTTCCCGAACGCGGTATCTTCCAACAGCTCTTGGGATTGCGGCGATTAAAGCCTTATCTTTGGCCAAAGGGGAATATTAGTTTCAAATTGCGCTCAATCCTTGCCCTCATCCTGACCGTGGCCGGGCAATTCGTGATTGTGGGCTCGCCCTTTCTCTTAGGCCGCGCAATCAATCAGTTACAGCTTGTCCAAGATGGCGGCGTCTCGGCGCAATTATCGGTTCTGATATTGAGTTTGATTTTTGGCTATGGCGGCCTGCGTTTGCTCGCAACCATATTCTCTGAAGGCCGCGAATATATTTTTGCGCCGGTTGCGCAATCCGCCCAACGCGCCGTGGCGACGGGAACCTTTTCGCATATGCATCGGCTTTCACTGCGCTATCATTTGG
>CAZNXP010000064.1:0-9344 GCA_964576955.1 uncultured Algimonas sp. | reverse complement strand
CGCTGGAGGACTACACCCAGGCGGCCTCTGAAATCTACCGTCATTATCGGCAAGGTCAAAATGTTGTCGCGGTCACTTCCGCACAAGGCAATCAGACGGATGTCCTCATGGCTGAGGCGCGGCGAATTGGACCCGAAGGGGAAGCTAAGAACCTGCCTGAGCTGCTACAATTGGGCGAGCGCCGCTCTGCCGCCTTATTGGCATTAGCGCTGGAGCGGATTGGCGCGCCCGCCTTTGTCCGCCAAGCGCGGGATTTGGGTTTGACTGCGGAGGGCAGTTTTACCGAAGCACACCTCACAGGTTTGAATACGCCGCAGCTCCTGCAAGATTTAAAAGACCACGACATTGTTGTCATGCCGGGTTTTGTCGCGATTGGCGAAAAAGACCGCGCTGTTTTACTCGGCGACGGCGGTGCGGATTTGACCGCGCTTTATGTGGCGGATCAACTTGGCGTCAAAGCGGTCTTACTAAAAGACGTCAATGGTATTTATGAGGTCGACCCGAAATCAAATCCTGAGGCTGGACGTTATGAGCAGATTTCGTGGGATGAGGCGACACGTGTCGCGGGACCATTGATTGCGCCGCGCGCGCTCGGCTTTGCGCGCAAAAATGAAGTGCCCTTTTGCGTCGGCCAACCCGGCCTGCCGTCCTATACCCGCGTCGGCGCCAAGACGGGCGATATGAAAGCTGCGCCGATACCACAAAAAATGCGCGTTGTGATGATGGGTCTCGGCAGTGTTGGCGGCGGCGTTTTTCGGAGAATTGCCGCCCATTCGGACCAATTTGAACTTGCCAAAATTTTGGTCCGCAGCCGTGAAAAATATATCGACCAAGGCTATCACCCCGACTTAGTCACGACAGAATTTGACGATTTGATTGCGTCAAAACCGGATATTTTTATTGATGTGTCGGGCGGTATAGAACCTGCGCTAGGGCGCTGCCAAACTATGTTGGGTGCTGGCGTTCATATTGTCTCTGCGAATAAGCAAGCCATAGCGGCAGGCGGGCAATCTCTCTTAGACTTTGCAGCCAAGCGCGGCGCGCAGCTCCGCTTCTCCGCAGCAGCGGGGGGCGGCATGCCCATCTTGGAGATGTGCCAAAGGGAAGCGGGCCGCATTGCGCATGTGCAGGCGCTGCTGAATGGCACGACAAACTATATGCTGGACGAAATTGGCAAAGGCCGCAGCTATGAAGAGGCTTTGAAGGATGCGCAAGACAAGGGTTTTGCCGAAGAGAACCCAAGCTCAGATGTGAGCGGGGACGACGCTGCCGCGAAAATTCGTTTGATGGCCATGCTCGGCTTTGGCGAGGCCATTACATTGGAGGATATTCCAATGGAGACGATTGCGAATTTCAATCCAAAAACTCCTTCTAAAGGGGCGTGGAAACGGGTGGCTAAACTCTCGAATAATAAAAATGGTTTCTCCTCTGCGTTAGAGCTAAAAGATTTGCCAAAGACAAATTTCCTCGCACAAGCTGACGGCGAAGAAGCCCATGCGGTTTTCGATTTTGAGAACGGGGATCAATATCGTATTCGCGGTAAGGGCGCGGGGCGCTGGCCAACGACCGAGAGCGTCATGGCGGATTTATTTGATATTTCCGAAACAACCCTGAGCTAGCCGCTTAATAATCTGAGTTAATATTCAACGAGGAAAGCGGCTGACACGTAGAGAGTATATGTCTCAAGCTAACCCTGTCATTATCTGGCTGCGCCGCGATTTGCGCCTAGCCGATAATCCCGCGCTCCATGCTGGTGTTAAAAGTGGGAAGCCACTTATCCTACTCTATATTGATGAGGTTAATAAGGGCCGCGCATTGGGCGCAGCGTCTAAAGTCTGGCTGCATCAATCCCTGATATCGCTTTTAAAGGCTATCGAAGAAAAAGGCGGACAACTGATTTTGCGCCGCGGACATACGGCAGAAATTTTAAATGATATTATCGCGCAGACGGGCGCGGATGAAGTGCATTGGAACCGCCGCTATGAAGGTTGGGCGCGGGATATTGATCAAGCGCTTAAAACTAATTTGAAATCTCGCGGGCTGAAAGCCGAGAGCCATAAAGCTAATCTCCTGACGGAACCTTGGGAAGTCGCGACGAAAACGGGAGGCTTTTATAAAGTCTTTACCCCCTTTTGGCGCGCAGCGCGCGCCAGTTTTACGGTTGACCCAGATTTGCCTGCCCCGAGCCGTTTGGACGGCGTTAAGGGTCTATATTCAGACGAAATAGCAGATTGGAATCTGCTTCCATCTTCGCCCGATTGGGGGTCAAAAATTATGATCTATCATAGCGCTGGTGAGGACCATGCGATGCAACGCCTGACAAGTTTTCTCTCGGGTCCAGTGGAGCATTATGATGTGCAGCGTGACCGTCCTGATGATGAGACAGGCACGTCAAAGCTCTCGCCTCACCTTGCTTTTGGAGAAATTTCTCCGCGCCAGATTTGGAATGCGACTTACGGGATGGGCGGTGATTCCGATAAATTCCTATCAGAAATTGGATGGCGCGAATTTTCTTATACGTTGCTATTTTATAACCCTGACTTAGCTAGCCAAAATTATAAATCAGATTTTGATAAATTCCCGTGGGACAGTGACCCAGCTAAAGTCGAGGCATGGCGCCGGGGGCAGACAGGATATCCTTTTGTTGATGCGGGTATGCGCGAACTTTGGCAAACGGGATGGCAGCATAACCGCGTTCGTATGGTCTGCGCGTCTTTCCTCATTAAACATCTACTGACGGATTGGCGCGTGGGGGAAACTTGGTATTGGGACACCCTTTTGGAAGCTGACCCCGCCTCGAATGCGGCGAGCTGGCAATGGGTTGCGGGCAGCGGCGCGGACGCCTCGCCCTATTTTCGGATATTCAACCCTTTTACCCAAGGCGAAAAATTTGACCCCAACGGCGGTTATGTCCGTCAATATATCCCCGAGCTGGCGGGGCTGCCCAATAAATACATACACCAGCCTTGGACGGCCCCGCCTGATATTTTGGCCGAATCGGGCGTCGTGCTTGGCAAGACCTACCCTAAACCCATTGTCGATCATAAAGCCGCACGGGAATTGGCCTTGAACGCTTATAAGATTAGCCGCAGCTAAGCTCACATCACTCACACCGGAATGTGACTGGAATTAAAATGGAATTTGAGAGATTAGGCGCCTATGAAAAATTTACTGACAACAGCTTTCGCTGCGACCCTTTCCGTCGCTCTATATGCTTGCGCGCCTGCGCAAACCGTGGAGACTTCTGAAACATCTGCTAAAACTACAACAGAAGCCTCTAAAAAACTGGCTGCTGAGGTCCCAACCTCCGGCCCACAAGCGCCATTTAAAAATACGCGTTCGGATGGTCTCGAAGAGATGATTATTGCGGGCGGGTGTTTTTGGTGTACCGAGTCTGATTTTGAAAAAATCGAAGGCGTGCATGAAGCTGTCTCTGGCTATACGGGCGGTACGTTAGATAACCCCGAGTATAAGCAAGTCGGCACAAATAAAACGGGCCATTTCGAAGCTGTCAAAGTCATTTATGATCCTAAAATTGTAACTTACCGTGAGCTCGTGGATTACTTCTGGCTGACAGTTGATCCCACAGATGACCGCGGCCAATTTTGCGATAAGGGTGCGAGCTACCGCACGGCAATTTTCGTCACGCCCGCCCAGCGTAAAGATGCCGAAGAGTCTCTTGCAAACATTAAAGCGAATAAGCCTTTCTCCGCGGATATCGTCACGCCTATCTTACCAGCCGTGACTTTTTACGACGCGGAAATTTATCATCAAGATTATTATAAGCGAAATTCACTACGTTATAAATATTACCGCAATGGCTGTGGCCGCGATAGAAAACTCCAACAGCTTTGGGGCGATAGTTAATTTCTATCCTCGCGGGTTGTGCGTTTATAACCTGTTCCGCGCCATAGTTTCAAAACCCTTATTTTATTTGGGCCCAGATTGATTTTTATCGGGTCCAACTGCGTGAGCGTTTCAAAGTCCTCGCGGAAATAGGTTTCGAATTTATCGTAATATGATAGGATAAGAACAGGCTCATCTGTGTCCGGTAAAGCCCGCGTCAGACTCGCGTGATGGCCGGGTGAGGCATTGAGCGACCACATGGCCAACTCTGTCGCGCCAATGCCGTAATAGTCTAAATTATAAAAAACGAGGCGGTTATCAACGGCGACATAGGCATAATCGTCTTGCGTTATTTTCGTGCTGACCACTTCCGCCGTTTCAGGCCACGCCCGCAAACGCTTCACGGCATTGGTGAGGCCAACCGCATCGATAGTTTTTTCGCTCATGGCCATTCCGCCGACACCGATAACCAAGGCGGTTTGAAAAATAAGCCCCCATTTCAGCCATTTCAGCCTGTTGGGCGATTGGGCGGCCCAAAGCGCCGTCAAAAGCGGGCCGGCTATATAGGCGGTGACCGCCCAATTGGCATTGGCGCGGGAGAGTAAAGCTTCCAAAGTAATGGCTAGCAAAGGTAGTGCGGCTAGGGCCGCCACCCATTTGGCAGGTGAGGGAAGCCGCGTTTTGAAAGCCGCGATGAGCGCAATGAGCAGCATAGGAAAGGGCAAGAACCCAAAGACGCCAAATTGGTCGAACCAAAATTGGATGACTTCATCGGGATTAAACAGGTCTTGCCCTAAATTCGTATTTTCTGCTGTATGAGAAATTGTCGCAAATTCATGGGCGGCATTCCACATCAGATTTGGCGCAAGCAGCGCCGCCGCAATTCCGGCGACAATAAATCCACGCGGGCCGAGCAGCGCTTTGCGGCTCGGCGCATCAAATAGAACCGCAAAACACAAGACGGGCACCATAAAGGCCATGGCATATTTGGATAGTAGCCCCAGCCCCAGCGCCGCGCCGAGTTGCAAAACTCGGCCCCAACCGCCGCCGTCTCGTAGGCAGGCCCAGCCATGTAAGGCGGTTGCCCAACAGAGCAGCAGCGCCGCATCTGTGCTCATAATGAAACTAGAGAGCCAAACGGCAGGCATCAAAACATAGACGAGAGCAGCCCAAAAGCCCGCCTGTTCATCCCAAAACCGCCGCCCTGTCAGGAAGATTATGACCGTCGTCGCGATATGTAAAAAAGGCGCTGAGAGGCGCACGGCCCATTCCGCATGGCCAAATATCGCCGTTGTCGCCGCAATAACCCAGGCAATCATGGGCGGCTTGGAGAAATAGCCATAGGCAGGGGCTTGGGACCACGCCCAATATTGCGCTTCGTCTCCGTGCAATCCCCAGGGCGCTATGAAGAGCCATGACAGCCGTAGCGCCAATAAACCGACTAAGATAATCGTCAGCAGAGTGAGGGGCTTTTTTCCCCGAATATAAGTTAGGACGCTCACGTATAAGTCTATGGCGTTTTCATATTAGAAAGAAAAGCGCGAGTTGAAACATCGCGGTGTATATAAACACTATAGTTAGTTTCTATAGAAATTTACCTTTGAGTAACTTCGATAATTTGCCTGATTGCAATAAATATTAGGTACAATTTACGAGATATGCCTATTGCATCGAAATATAATCACGTCGCGCGGTGGAAACGCTTGGCTGTTTCAGCTGCCATTATTTTGGCAGGCTGTAGTCTTATGCCTGTAACAGCGACATCGGCTGTCATTGATCGTCCTTTCTTCCGCGCCTTGCCTTTGGTCGTTGTCATCGCGGCAACGGAAGATGAAGCTAATGGCGGCGTGGCACCTGTGGCCGTGGATTTTAACCTCTTAACGCCGGACACATCAGGCGCGGCAGCGCATGATTTGATTGGTGTTGACGGATTTGTTTTTAATTCAAATGCTGGCTTTGATCCGGGACATAATTTTAACGGTGGCGCAACCCGTCTGGATATTGATGATGAATTATCTGGCGGGAGCTTTGGCAATCCGGGCGGCGGCGATATAGATTTCCTTGAACCGACAGATACGCTCTCCGCTTTTGGCCTTGATGAGACGACAGATATAAATACGCGCGATGCACGCAATGTATCTCGTTTTTTGGTCGTGTCCAATACGGCCTTTGATATCTATGCACAGGCCAGTAATTTGTCGCGGACTGGGGATTTGGCAGCTTTGAATTATGAAAATATCGGCTTTCGCGTGCTTTTGAACCGCTCTGGCGGATCGGGCGCAGGACGTTGGGGCGATGCAGCCCAGAACCCAGCCATTGGTGGGAGCGGGTTTGACAGTAATTTAGATGATCTCGGTGATTTAAGTGCAGGCCCAACGAAGATTTTTGATGGGGGGCGCCGTACGGCCCGTGTTCAGGGTTCGTTATTAGAGCAAGCCGTCTCATTTAATATCCGCTATGCGCTGAGCCTTACCCCAGATGCGTCTGATGATAATGCCTATGATTTTTCTATGGGTACGGGCACGCTCGGCGCAGATGTAACCTATTTGGTTTATACGCCTTAGCTTGCCGCTTCCGCTGGCTTGGTTTAAAGTCCGCCATACCTATACAAAATATTTTTCAGCCGCTAAATTGCCGCTCGCGTTTTCATGACTTGCCCCCGCGCCTTGTCCTGCCTAGACCCTTGGGAAAAGATAAAGGGATTTGATATGTCGCGTATTCACGATATTCCGCTACTGCTTCTTGTTGTTATTGCAGCGGCTTTGGCTTTTCTGTTTTGGTTTTTGGGATTTTCCTGGTTAGCCCAGCCGATTGCACCGGGCGGAACTTACTTGCTTAAGTCAGTTGCGGGCCTCGCTAAAGATGCGCTTTTCGTCCCGTTAAAGCCGCTTATGTATGCGCTTATCATTCTGTCCATTGGGTCGAGCATAGCGATTTCCCGCGGCGGCCTCGGCGCGAAATTTATACGGGTTCTCGCATTTTTTGTTATGTTTTCGCTCTCTGGTCTTATCCTTGGCATTCTGGCTTATCTTTTGTTCCAAAATCTCCCTATTTTACCAGACCCAGCCTCCATTGGCGCAGGCGGTGGTATGATTAAACAAACGCCATTTTTGGCAAAAATATATGGAGTTCTCACCTCGGCCTTGATGATTTCGATTTATGCGGGTGTCTTGCTAGGCAAGGCCTTGTCGAAGTTAGATCTCGGCCAACAGGCGGATAAGGTCTCGGATCTCTTCATCGCGGGTTTTAGAAAATTCCTGCAATATACAATCCCCCTTGCCGTCTTTGGGTCTGTTACATTGGCGCTCAATAGTCCTGGAGGGGTCCAGACGCTCGGTAATCTCGTTCCGCTGCTTATGCCCTATCTTATGGCCATGATTTTGACGTGGTTGTTGGTTGTTGGGGTGACGGCGGCGATGCAAAAACGCGGCGTGATGTTTGTGCTGAAAGCTGTGCTGCCCCAAGCGCTTGTCGCGTTTTCTACCAGCTCCTCTATCGCTACCCTACCGGCGACCCGAGAAGCCTGTTCACAGCTCGGGGCGAATGCGGATGAAGCAACCCCCTTTTATACGATTGGCGCAACCATTAATATGGTCGGGACTTTGATTGGTCTTCTTCTGCTCTCGCTTTATGCCATTAAAGCTTTTGGGATAGATTTATCTATTTCGGAAATGGGCGTTGTTGGATTGCAGTCCATGATTTTTGCTACAGCCGCTGCCGGAACGCCGTCGGCGTCTGTTGTTCTTTTGCAGGACATTCTCATTAGCCAAGGCGTCTCCGCCGAATATGCCAGCTATGTCACGGGCCTGATTATTACGATTGATACGCTTATCTTGGACCGCTTGCGCACGGTGCTCAATACGCAATCCGATTCGATGAGCACGGCCAATGGTCTCAAGCTCTATTATAAAACGCCCGATACATTAGCCGAAGAGGCTTAAGGCCAATAAAAAAGCCACCCGCGTGGGGTGGCTTTTAAGATTTTTGGATTGAGCTAGCCTAGCTCTCATCTGGCTCAGCGAATGTGATTGTTGAAGAGAGATTGTCCAAAACCTCTCTTGCATTATATGTATGCTCATCTTCGGATGAAAAATTGCTGCCAAATTTAACTTCGGCCGTTGCGCGATATTTCGTGATCTCTCGAACATTAAAATCATTAAAGAAGGGGTCGCCACCGAAGCCTCGACCTCCAAAACCAAAGGCGCTGCGGCCAAACCCGCGCCGTCCGAAGCCTCGGCGACTGCGAAATCCTCCGAAACGCGAAAATGGAACGCCGCGGGACCAACCAAAACCTTGGCGGAAAAAACTATATCTGAAAAAAGGATCATTGTTGAAACCGGTTGATGAAACGCGAATCTTTCTGTCCTCGTCCAGATTTTGTTCTTGCAAGGTGAATGTCTCGTAGCCGCGCTCAATGGCGGTTTCGGCTGACCGGTAAAGCAGATAATTCTCAACGGTTTCGCGGTCTGTCAGAGAATTTCCGCCAAAGGATATTCGGGCGCGATCATTTTCAATAAATTGCTCAGAAAAGCCGTCATAAGCGCCGGGCTCTGAGGCAGCTTGATAGGGGGTCGCTGTAGCGCAGGCTGCCAGCGTCATCACTGAGGCAGCAACCAAAAGGTGACGCAGCGAACGGGTTGGAGATGTGAACAAATTTGTCATGGGGGAACTCCTTTCATATGCGTTATACTCAACTCTACCTGAATATAGAGTGAAATTATGATGTAACCTTATATCATTTGGGGCTCTCTGGCATCTCATTTTGCTGTGAGATAGATGTGTTGGGCGAGACGGTCTTGCGATCTAATACGATTGAAATCCCCGCCCATAAGCAGAGGAGTCCCGCCAATCCTGCAATGACGACCCCGCACCAAATGGGCAATGGCGTATGGGTCACGGTGAGCGCCCCTAACCCTACCCAAGGTAACATTAGGAACATCGTCCAGAGCAAATGCGCCCGCTTCGCACTTCGGCGATAGGCGGAATAGGCGAAGCGAGAGACAAAGCCAAAGGGAATAATTGCAAAGGCAAATAAGAGAAGCGTCAGGACAAAGGCAGAGCTTAAATGTTCCAGACGTGTATCATTTTCTGCAAAGCCAAGGAAAAACCAGATAGCTGCAAGGATTGACCCGCCGGCCCCAATGCCAGCCATGAGCGCGGCCATTAAATCGGCCTTCCGGCCAATGGACTTTATAGCGGTTTCGGGTTTGAAAATGGGATCTAAGGCTTCTTCCGTCATGAAACAAGTTTAGGCCTGTCTGTCCCATCTGTCACATGAAACAATCCGAAATATTCAGGAAGAAATTGAAATATAGGTGGTAATAGGAGTTTCTTTGAAATCGCCAATTATTCTTCAGGAGGTAGACATAAAAAACCCGCCCCGACCAGAGTTTGCTCTGTGCCGAGGCGGGCGGTCTCCCCATCGCAATTTCTTGCGAATTTTAGACTATTTAGTGTGCGATAACCGCCAGAAGCAGAAGCGCGATGATATTTGTAAT